>DASQNN010000590.1:0-22547 GCA_035644955.1 Nodosilinea sp.
GGGTCGGGCATTGGCCTGGCGCTAGTGCAAGAGCTGGTGGGTCTGCACGGCGGCACGATTGAGGTCACCAGCCACCCCGATCGCGGCACCCAGTTTACCGTCACCCTGCCTAGGGGAAGCGCCCATTTGCCCCCCGATCGCATCAATGCCGCCCGCGACCGGCGCCCCAGCTTCGAATCGACCGCCACTGGGGCAACGCCCTACTTAGAAGAAGCCCTGCGCTGGTTGCCAGAGGCCGACGGCGGGCCAACCCAAACCGTGGACGACCTGGACGATCCACCCAGGCCAGAGCAAACCGAGCAATCCGAGCAATCCGAGCAACCCAGCCCGTTAGCCCCGTCCCAGCCGGCCCGCATTTTGCTAGCCGACGACAATGCCGACATGCGCGACTACGTCAGGCGGCTGCTGAGCCAGGGGTACGAGGTACAGACCGTCAGGGATGGCAAAGCAGCCCTGGCGGCCATTGGGCAGCAGCGCCCTGACCTGGTGCTGAGCGATGTGATGATGCCCGAGCTCGACGGTTTCGGGCTGCTGCGGCAGCTGCGGGCCGACCCTCAGACCAAAGAGCTGCCAATTATTTTGCTGTCGGCCCGAGCGGGGGAGGAGTCTCGCATTGAAGGGCTAGAGGCGGGAGCCGACGACTATTTGATCAAGCCGTTCTCTGCCCGGGAGCTGCTGGCTCGGGTAGAGGCTGCCCTTAAGCTGGCGCGGCTGCGGCAGGAGGCCAAGGCCGCCATTCAGCGCAGCGAGGAGCGATCGCGGCTGGCCATTCGGGTGGCGCAGCTAGGCACTTGGCGCTACGACATTCGCCTCAACCTGGTTGAGCTAGATGAGCGCATGGGCCAAATTTGGGGGCAGACAGCGGGGCAGCTGCCCCTCGCCCAGGTGCTGGCCCAGATTCACCCGGAGGATCGCGATCGGGTGGCCCAGGCCGTTGCAGCGGCTCTAGAGCCTCAATCGGCAGGCACCTACGAAGTTGACTATCGCATTGGGTGGGATGACGGCACCGAACGGTGGATTATGGCCAACGGCCAGGCCCTGTTTGTGGGGGAAGGCGAGTCGCGGCGACCAGAGGAGTTTTTGGGCACGGCCCTTGACATTACCGAGCGCAAGCAGACCGAGCTGCTGCTGGCGGAGCAAAACCGACTGCTGGCGCTGGTCGCCTCGGGAGATCCCCTAGAGGACTGCCTGACCGCCGTCTGTACTGCCCTAACCCGGTTAAATTCGCATATTCGGGCCTGCTTTTTGCTGGCCGATGCCCAACGGCAGCGGTTTTCCCACTCGATTGCTCCCAACTTTCCGGCGTCGTTTGGCGACATCCTTAAGGGTTTGCCAATCGAAGATCTCTGTATCGGCACCTGCGGAGAAGCTGTCCAGAGCGGAGCAGCCGTCACCTGCACCGATATTGCCCAGGACGATCGCTGGTCGCCCGCCTGGCGAGACCTGTGCCTAGCCCACAACATTCGGGCCTGCCATTCTGCCCCGGTGCTCGATCTAGCTGGCCTGCCCCTGGGGTCGCTGATGCTGTGTTTTGACCAGGTTCAGCCACTCACCCCCTGGGCCCATCAGCTGGCCGACTTTGGCACCCAGGTCGCCCGCCTTGCCCTGGAGCGCGATCGCACGACCCAGGCTTTGCTAGCCAGCGAGCATCGCTATCGCACTCTGTTTGAGTCGATGGACCAGGGCTTTTGTGTCTGCGAGCTGCTGCTAGACCACAGCGGCAAGCCGGTAGACTATCGCTTTTTGGAGGTTAACCCGGTGTTTGAAGCCCTGACGGGGCTAGAGCAGCCAGTCGGAAAAACAGCGCGGGAGCTGGTGCCAGGCCTGGAAGAATTTTGGGTTGAGACCTACGGGCGGGTGGCGTTGACGGGGGAATCCTATCAGTTTGAGCAGGAGTCGGTAGTCATGGGGCGCTGGTTTCACGTCAGCGCCTTTGCCGTTGGTGAACCGCAAACCCATCGGTTTGCCGTTCTGTTTACCAACATCAGCGATCGCAAAAAGGTAGAGCGCGAGCGCGAAAAGTTTCTCGCCGTGGGTTCAGACTTGCAGGTAATTACCAACAGCAACGGCTATTTTCAATGGGTTAGCCCCACCTTCGAGCGCATTTTGGGCTGGACGGTTGAGGAAATGGTCGAGCGCCCCTGGCTGGAGTTTCTGCACCCCGATGACGCCGCCAAATCGGTGCAAGAAACGGTCTATCTGTTTGCAGGCAGCGAAACCATTGCTTTTGAAAACCGCTATCGGCACAAAGACGGATCCTATCGTTGGTTTCTCTGGAATGCCCAGCCCTACGTCGACGACCAGTTAATCTACGGGGCAGCGGTAGATATCACCGCCCTTAAGCAAACCGAAGAAACCCTGCGGCAGCGAGAAACCGAACTGCGGCTGCTCACCAACGCCGTGCCCGCCCTGATCGCCTTTATCGATACCGAGCAGCGCTACCGGTTTAACAACCAAGGCTACGAACAGTGGTTTGGCCAGTCGGCCACCGAAATCAATGGTAAGTACCTGTGGGAGGTGGTGGGTGACAAGGCCTACGAAGGAGTTCGCCCCTACGTGGAGCGGGTTCTATCCGGGGAGCAGGTCACCTACGAGCGCACCGTTCTGTTCAAAGACGGCACCACGCGCTACGTGAGCGCCACCTACGTGCCGCGCTTCAGTGACACCGGAGCCGTGGAAGGATTTGTGGCCCTGATTCACGATCTCAGCGATCGCAAACAGGCCGAAGAGGCCCTCGCCCAGAGCGAACAGCGCTACCGCTACCTGGTCGAATCAATTCCCCAACTGGTGTGGACGGCCACCGCTGAGGGAAATGTTACCGATGTCAACCAGCGCTGGTCTGCCTATACGGGGCTAACCCTTGAGCAGGTCAGTTCAGAGGGCTGGCAGGCCCTAGTTCACCCCGAAGACATGGCCAACCTAATTGACAACTGGGCGATCGCCCAGCAGGAGGGCAGCGACTACCAGGCCGAAGGCCGAATGCGCCGAGCCGACGGCCTCTATCGCTGGCACTTGCACCAGGCGGTGCCGCTGAAGGACAAACAGGGGCAGGTGATTAAATGGTTTGGCACCGCCACCGATATCGAAGACCAAAAGCAGCTAGAGCAGCAGCGCAGCCAGCTGCTCCAGCAGGAGCAAGCGGCCCGAGCCGCAGCAGAAGCGGCCAGCCGCACCAAGGATGAGTTTTTGGCCGTCGTCTCCCACGAGCTGAGGTCGCCCCTCAACCCTATTTTGGGCTGGGCCACCCTGCTCAAAAACGGCACCCTCAGTGAAGCCAAGACTCAACAGGCGCTCACTATCATTGAGCGCAACGCCAAACTGCAAACCGAGCTAATCGACGACCTCCTCGACGTTTCGCGGATGCTGCGGGGCAAGCTCGAAATTACTCCCACCACCGTCAACCTGGCCGCCACCATCAAGGCGGCCCTCGAAACTGTGCGCCTGGCGGCAGAGGCCAAGTCAATTCCCATCGAAGTCTACCTGGAACCTGACGTCGGTCTGGTCTCGGGTGATGCTACCCGTGTGCAGCAGGTGGTGTGGAATCTGCTCTCCAATGCCGTCAAGTTTACCCCCGCTGGCGGGCGCGTTGAGGTGCGCTTGGCCCAGAGTGACGAGCACCAGGCCACCATCACCGTCAGCGACACCGGCAAAGGCATTGTGCCTAGTTTTCTGCCCTTAATTTTTGAATACTTCCGCCAGGCCGACAGCGCCACGACCCGTCAGTTTGGCGGCCTGGGATTGGGGTTGGCGATCGTGCGCCACTTGGTCGAGCTGCACGGCGGCACTATTGAGGCCGATAGCCCCGGCGAAGGGCAGGGAGCGACCTTTACCGTCCGCCTGCCGACCCTCCCTAACCAGCCAGCCCCCGACCACGATGACCAAAGCAGGGAACCAGCGCTAACCTTCGAGGGCACCCGCATTCTGGTGGTCGATGACGATACCGATACCCGCAATTTTATTACCTTTCTGCTAGAGCAAGCCGGGGCCAGCGTGGTCGCAGCCCCCTCTGGCCGTCAGGCCCTAGACACCCTCAAGCAGGTGCAGTTTCAGGTGCCCCAGGTGATCATTAGCGATATTGGCATGCCCGATATGGATGGCTGCATGCTGATGCGGCAGATTAGAACTCTGCCCCCTGAGCAGGGTGGACAAGTTCCAGCGATCGCCCTTACGGCCTACGCCCGAGAGTCTGATCAGGAGCAGTGCCTCGCTGCTGGGTTTCAGCGGCACATCTCTAAACCGGTGGAGCCAATTGCCCTGCTGCGGGCGATCGCCGCCCTGATTGCCACGAGTTCTTAGGCGGTGCGAACGGACATGGCCGCCCATAGGACGCCGCTCCGCTTTAAAAGAATCACCGGCGCCAACCACAGCAGACAAACAATGCCCCCACGATGTCATCGCTAGGGACATTGCTAGATGGATGGGTTCCCGATACCAAGCACAAGCTGACAAAGTTAATTCAGCTCCCCTACCCAGTGTGATCAAGCTCATGGGGCAGCTGGCTAGACCTTGTAGGGGTTGCCGCCGAAGCGTTTGCAGCATTCCCCTAGGGCTGGGTCAACTAACGGGTCAACGGGCATTCAGGGCATAGGCTGCCTCGCCCTTACCGCTTCACGATGATCCAAACGGCGTGGATGATGCCCGGGATGTAGCCCAACAGAGTCAGCAGAATGTTGATCCAAAACTGCGTGCCGATCCCCTCTTGCAGAAAAACGCCCAGGGGAGGCAGAAAGATTGCCACTATAATTCTCAAAATATCCATAATGTCTCCAGGGTTAAGCTTGTTCAATTACCTCAATTAAACGAGGTTGACGCCAATATTTCATCTACCCACAGGCGATCGCACTCTCTACAAAAAGGTATACCCAGATCGATATAAATCGAGCGGGGGATGGCTGTTCTAGCTCCTGCAAGTAATACTGAGCATAAAGAACCCTCAAAAGCCGAGAATTCATCAATATTTTCTTTAAAGATCTAAGTTCAAATTGAACTGAATTTAGGTTTGCAACTAACCACAGTTCAAGGCCCCTTTCAATGCTTTTGTGAAAAGGGACTAACTTTCGACAACTTACGGCTCGACAAATTACGGCTAAGGGGGTGCCATCGTGACGAACGGGGTAATGTTAGGCAATACCCGGCCCTTTAGCGCTAGAGGCTGATGCCGTCAAATCCCTCATTTGGTCCTGGCCATGCTATTAAGATAAGGGATTTTTAGTGAGATCTAATCAGTGGTTAAGCGTAGCAGTTCTAGGAATTTGTCTCTATATTGTTTGGCAAATTCGAAGTGTACTGCTGCTAGCTCTAACCGCTATTACGTTTGCTGTTATCTTTAACCGCGCCGTCAGGCTGCTGCAACGGAAAATCCACAGCCGCGGGGCCGCCGTTCTGGTTTTAACAGGCTCTGTATTTTTGATGGCGGGCGTGTTTGGAATAATTATTGTACCCGCCTTTATCGACCAGCTACAGGATCTCCTTGGCTTTGCCGTTCAAATTTTGGATCGGGTGCAGACGTGGCTTGTTCGTCTAGGCAGGGTAATACCGGGGTTTGCCATCGATGATCTGCGCAGCCTTGAGGCGATCTTAGCTCAGCTGCAAGCGGTGGATTTGGAGCTAATCATTGGGCGCTTTTTAATCTTATTTTCTAACACCTTATCCATTGCCCTTAACCTGCTTTTGGTGACGGTGCTCATCATCATGCTGCTGCTAAATCCTACGGCCTATCGAGGGCTGTTGCTCAGGGTCTTGCCATCCGCCCTGCGGCAGCAGGTCAGTTACGTGCTCGACAACTGCGAAGAGGCGATCGCAGGCTGGTCCATCGGCATTCTCTTCAACATGACGACCATCGCCCTGATGAGCATGGTCGTCCTCCAGATTTTGGACATTCCCCTCCCCTTTGCCAACGGGGTGCTGGCGGGGCTGCTGGCGTTTATTCCCAATCTGGGCCCTGTGATCAGCGTCATTCCCCCCACGGCGATCGCGCTGCTCGAAGGCCCCTGGAAAGCGATCGCAGTGGTAGTGCTTTACATTGTGATCCAGCAGGTTGAAAGCAATGTTTTGACCCCCCTGGTGATGAAAAAGCAGGTTTACCTGCTGCCTGCGGTAGCGCTGCTGTCCCAGATTGTTTTTGCCATTCTGTTTGGCTTTTTGGGGTTGCTTTTGGCCCTGCCTCTAACGCTGATGATTCAGCAGTGGGTGAACGAATTTTGGGTCAGAGGTGTTTTAGACCAGAATTAGCCAGCGTTAGATTTGTGACTAAATTTTGCGACTGAATGTAGACGAGGTTTAGTCAGCTGGAGTTTGGCCGTTGCGATCGGCGGCCCCTGCCCGCAGGGCAGTAATAGTCTTAATCAGCTGCTGGGGTTCGATGGGCTTGGTAACGTGCCGGTGAAACCCGGCCTGGAGGGCCCGCTGCTGGTTGCTCTCTCCGGCGTAGGCGGTCAGGGCGATCGCCGGAATTTGGCCACCCTGCTCCGCGGGCAGGGCTCTAACCTGACCAATCAGCCGGTAGCCATCCATATCCGGCATACCAATATCGCTGAGCAGCATATCGGGTTTAGACTGGCCCAGCGCCTCTAGGGCGGCCTGGGCCGAGGCGGCGGTGGTCACCTTAGCCCCCGCCTGTTCTAGGAGAAACGCCACAAAGACTCGGCTGTCGGTATCATCATCGACGATCAGAATGTGCATTCCCTCCAAATCAGGAGATTGCTCTGAGGCTAGGGGTTTTTGATGGCTGCTTGGCTGAGTGGCCATGAGCGGAAGGCAGATGGTGAAGGTGGCCCCCAAGCCCTCGCCGGAGCTGTCGGCCCGAATGGTGCCGCCGTGCAGCTCAACCAGGTGATGGACAATGGCTAGCCCCAGCCCCAGGCCGCCAAACTTGCGCGTGGTGGCGCTATCGGCCTGGCGGAAATAGTCAAAGACGTAGGGCAAAAAGTCGGAGGAGATGCCTTTGCCGGTGTCGGTGACGGTAACTTTTGCGTAGGCAGGCGGGGGCTGAGTTTGGGGCAGCAGTGCTGGGGAGGCCTCGGACGGCTCGGTGCTGAAAGGGAAGAATTCAGAGCGCTCTAACCTCACCTCTACCTGTCCCCCAGGGGAGGTAAATTTAACGGCATTGGAGAGCAGGTTCCACACCACCTGCTGCAGGCGGGTTGAGTCGCCAGAAACTAGCCCTACCTCAGGGTCTAGCTCGGTTTTGATTTGAATGGATTTAGCCTCTGCCGCCAGATGCACGGTTTCGATCGCGGCTTTGATGATAGAGGTCAGATTGACCGGGTTGACGCTCAGACTGAGCTTGCCCTGCAAAATGCGGGAGACATCCAGCAGGTCTTCAATCAGTTCGGCCTGGAGTTTGGCGTTGCGTTCGATGGTGGTCAGCGCCTGCTTCGTTTTGGCCTCATCTAGCTGGCCGCTTTGCAAAAGCGTTGACCACCCCAGAATAGGGTTGAGGGGTGACCTGAGCTCGTGGGAGAGCACCGCCAAAAATTCGTCCTTGATGCGGCTGGCGGTTTCCGACTGTTCGCGGGCGGTCTTTTCGCGCTGGAGCAGCTGCTCGCGCTCAACTTCGGCCTGCTTGCGATCGGTAATATCGTAGGCGGCACCCACAATCTGCCGAACTGCGCCGTCGCCGTCGCGCAGGTAGGCCATATCGCGGCTAGAGAGCCAGCGCCAAGCCCCATCGCGGTGCTGCATGCGGTACTCAAACTCGGCCACCTGGTCAGAGCGCAGGTGGCGCAGGTGGTCGTAGTAGGTAGCGTAGCGGGGGGCGTCTTCGGGGTGCAGCAGCTGCGCCATCAGGTCGGGGCCCATGGCCTGTACTTCCTCTGGGGTGTAGCCCAGCACCATCGAAAGGTTGTTGTTGCTCCAGACGTTGCGAGTTTCGTGCAGGTCGTAGACGTAGAGAATAATGGGGGCCACATCGGTGATGTGGGTCAAAAAGGTGCGGCTTTCCTGGAGCTGTTCTTCGGCCTGCCGGCGGGCGGTAATATCTTGAATAACGGCCACCAGCCGCAGGGGCTGCCCCTCGGCATTGCGAATGACATTGCCCGTGACCAGCACCCACACGATGCTGCCGTCTTTGCGCACGTAGCGTTTTTCTGACTGAAAATCGCTGATGTCTTGATTGAGGAAGTTAAGGTATCGCCTCTGGTCGCGATCGCGATCGCTGGGGTGGTTGAGGGCATCGACCGTCAGGTTTAGCAGCTCTGCTTCGCTGTAGCCGGTGATGGCGCAGTAGGCCGCATTGACGCGCAAAAATTGACGGGTCTGGGCATCTAAGAGAGCCTTGCCCACACTGGTGATGTTAAACATGGCCCGAAAGTCAGCTTCGCTCTGGTGCAGACTGGCTTCGGCCTGTTCTCGCTGCCGCAGCGACCGCCGGGTTTGCTCCTGAGCCACGCGCAACGACCCCATCAAAACGCTGATCACCATTCCCTGGAGCACAAAGAGAGCCACCCTAACCTCAGTGGAAAAGTCGAGGCTAACTCCGCTGGGTGAACTCAAAAAAAAGTAGTGGCTACCAAGCACCGACAGCAGCGTGGCGACGAAGCCTGGCCCCCGCCCCCCATACCAGGCGCTAATGGTGATCGCCCCAAAGAAAAGCAGAAACGGGGCCTGGCTCAACTGGGCGTAGGGATCGAGTAGCTTCATCAGCAGCGTCGCCAGCAGCACCGCTGCGATCGCCACCCCATAGCTACAAATTTCCTGTTTGAACCGAACCATGTAAATACCCAAAAAACTAACTAGAGCAGGGGATTGGGCAACAGTAGGGGCACTTTAAAAAAATAAAAAAACGCGATTTTATGGGCTGGTAGGGGGCGAGCAGAGGTTTTGATGGGCAGGTATAGATTAAGCAACAGATTGATTGAGCGATGGATTGGTTAAGCAGGGGGTTGATTAAGTCGGGGATTGATTAAGTCGGGGATTGATTAAGCCGCGGGTAGTCTTGCCTCTAGTTAGAGGCAAAGAAGCGTAACGTTCAGGGTGAATTTGGGCAGGGGTCAAGTGCCAGCTTGAATGCCCGATTCAGGCCGACAATTTGGGTCGAGCCTGGGGGAGTTCTGCTCCTGGGCGCGATCGCACTGACGCCCTCTCGCCGCCCCTACCGCCGGTCTCAAAGCGGCCGGGGGCAGCAGTGGTCAGGGGGAGTCGTTGAGGCAGCCGACCATCGGCGGCAACCCCATTTAGACTATTGTTTCAGTAGCACCCAAGGAAGATTTTAAGGCACAGCCTTCTGGAATCCAATAGCGTCAGAGGCGCTTTTGGCCCTATATCGCGCAAAAAGCTGGAATAACCCCATTAACCAAAATCTGCCCTGGGTAAGGTACATCGCGATCGCAGCTGACCTATTCTGCCTCCCATGGGCCGGTAAAAGGCAGCAGAATAATAGCAATAGGCGTTTAAGCTGGCCAACCCAGAGGTGTACAGGAGCGCGATGGTCACCTTAGTTCAATCCGTTGGAGTCAAGCGCCATTCCCATGCAGTCCAGGTTCCGCTACCAACGACTGTCTAGTCTCCGGGCTCGCCTGATGTTGCTCGTTTTCCTCGCGGTGATTCCGGCGCTGGGGCTCGTTCTGCATACGGCGGCGGTGCAGCGGCGCACCGCCGCCCTCGAAACCCAGGAAAACCTGCTGCGGCTGGCCCAGTTTGCGGCGGCCCATCAGCGGCAGGCCAGCGAAGGGACGCGGCAACTGCTGATTGCGCTCTCTCAAATTCCTGAGATTCGCCAGGGAGATGCCGAAGACTGTAATCAGCTCCTGGCTAACCTGATCCAGCAATACCGGGCCTATGCCGGTCTTGGCGTCGTCGATGAAGCAGGCTACATGGTCTGTAGCGCGCCAGCGCCAACGCAGCCGATGTACGTGGGCGATCGCGCTTACTTTCAGCAAGCCCGCGAGAGTCGCAACTTTGCCATTGGCGAGTACCAGATTGGCCGCTTTCACCAGCAACCCAGCCTCGGGTTTGGCTATCCCATTGTGGATGACTCAGGGCAGGTCGAGGCGGTGGTGATCGCCGCCCTCGATCTGGCCTGGCTCAACCAACTGGCCGCCGCCGTGGAGCTGCCCCAGGGGGCAGTCGTCACCGTAACCGATCGCAACGGCACCGTTTTGGTGCGATACCCAGACTCCCAAAACTGGGTGGGAACCTCGGACCTAAAAGCGCCCATAACCCGGATTGTGCTGAACCAGCGCGAGGGCACCGTTGAAGGGCCTGGTCTAGACGGCACCGAGCGGCTCTACGGGTTTACCACCCTGGGCAGCAACAGCGTCGATCGAGCGGTGCACATCCGCATTGGGGTGCCCAAGGCCGTGGTTGTTGCCGAAAGCAATCAGCTGCTGGTTCAAAACCTGTTTTCCCTGGCCGGGGTAACGGTTTTGGCCTTGGCCGCCGCCTGGTTTGGCGGCGATGTCTTTCTCACCCGCAAGGTTCAGTCGCTGGTGCAAACGGCGCACCAGCTCCAGGGGGGCGACCTGGCTACTCGCACCGACCTTTCCTACAAGTTTGGCGAACTGGGCGAGCTGGCACGGGCGTTTGATGAGATGGCCACGGCCCTCGAGGCGCGCGAGCAGGCGATCGCGGCACTCAATCAAGACCTGCAAACCCTGTTTGAGGTCATTCCCATTGGGGTGCTGATTACTCAAGATGCGGAGTTTAAGCAGATCAGGTCTAACCCAGCCTTTGCCCAGATTTTAGGGCTTGACCCCAACAGCAATGTTTCTTCTACGCCGACAGAAACCCCGCCGCCGGCCTACAAACTTTTCAGAGAGGGTCGAGAACTGGCCCCCGACGAATTTCCCCTGCGCCATGCCGCCCTTCACAATACCGAGGTCAAAGGCACCGAAATCGATATTGTGCGCGGCGACGGCCGCCGGTTCAATTTATTTGGCTATGCCAAACCGCTGATCAATGACCAGGGTCAGGTGAGAGGGTCGGTGGCGGCATTTCTAGATATTAGCGATCGCAAGCGGGCCGAAGCCGAGCGCGAAGAGCTGCTGTATCAGCTAGAGACGAGTCTGGGTCAGCTCGAAGCCGTCATTAACCACATGACCGAGGGCCTGATCGTGACCGATCCCCTGGGCAGGATTGTGACCTTTAATCCGGTGGCGCTGGCCCTCCACGGCTACGCCACCGTTGAGCAAGTCCAGCAGGAATTAAACGCATTTTCAGACCTATTTGAGCTCCACGATCTGCAGGGCGACGTCATCCCCCTAAATAGCTGGCCCATTTTTAGGGCAATGCGGGGCGAGACGTTTTCCAACTGCGAAATTCAGGTGCATCGGCGCGACACCGGCAAAACCTGGATTGGCAGCTACGGCGGCACCCCGGTGCAGGATCATCAGGGCCGAATGATTTTGACCATTCTCACCGTTCGCGACATCACCAACCGGCATCAAGCTCAGGTTGAACTGGCTCGCAGCCTGACTTCAGAGCAAGCCTCCCGGGCCGAGGCGGAGGCCGCCAACCGCATTAAGGATGAATTTTTGGCGGTGCTTTCCCACGAGCTGCGCACGCCGCTAAACCCGATTTTGGGCTGGGCGAAGCTGCTGCGATCGCGCCAGTACGACGCGGCCACGACCGCTCGCGCCCTAGAGACCATCGAGCGCAATGCCCAGCTGCAAACCCAGCTGATTGGCGACTTGCTCGATGTCTCTCGCATTTTGCAGGGCAAATTTCGCCTAGAGCACCAAACCATTGACCTAAGCACAACGATTCAAGCGGCGATCGAAACGGTGCAGCTGGCGGCGACCACCCGGTCGATTCACCTTCACACCCGGTTTGACCCCGACGTAGGCAAGGTTTTCGGCGATTCGAGCCGCCTGCAGCAGGTGGTCTGGAACCTGCTCTCCAATGCCGTCAAGTTTTCGCCCTCGGGCGGCCGGGTGGAGGTGACCCTAACGCAGGTGGTCGGCAACAGCCCCCTGCCCTGGGGTGCTCTCCCCGGACCGTCCCTGGATGCCCCCTCACCGCCGCCGCACTGGGCTCAGATGCAAGTCACCGACACCGGCCAGGGAATTGAGCCGGACTTTTTGCCCCACGTGTTCGACACCTTTCGCCAGGCCGATGGGGCCACCACCCGCCAGTTTGGCGGGCTGGGCCTGGGGCTGGCGATCGCCCGCCACATCGTCGAGCTCCACGGCGGTACCATTGCGGTGACCAGCCCCGGCGTGGGCCAGGGGGCCACCTTTGTCGTCAGGCTGCCCCTCCTAGACCCATCGCCCGCGGTGGAACCCGATCCTCAGACAGCCATTCCCCCTGCGGCCAGAGCCTCTACGCCGCTAAACGGCGTCACCGTTCTGCTGGTCGATGATGAAATCGACACCCGCGATGTTGTTACCTTTTTGCTGAAGCAGGCCGGGGCCGAGGTTGTCGCGGTGGCATCGGCGGCGGCGGCGCTGGCGACGCTACCCCAGCTCAACCCCGACCTGCTGCTGAGCGACATTGGCATGCCCGACACCGATGGCTACCAGCTCATTGGGCAGATCAGGGCTCTGCCGCCCGAGCAGGGGGGCATTATTCCCGCCATTGCCCTGACCGCCTACGCCAGCGCGGTCGATCAGCAGATGGCCCTGGCCGCCGGGTTTCAGGGGCACCTGGCCAAACCTGTGGCCCCAGAAGACTTAGTGGCCGCGATCGCCAACCTGGTCGGTTAACCTCAGGGGCACCGTAGCTCCAGCCCCATGGGCCCAGGCCCTAGCAGAAATAGGCCGGTGAAGTCGAGGGGGGCAGCAACGGCAGCGTCACCGTGGCGGTGGTTCCCAACCCTTCCCCGGCGCTTTCGATGGTGATATCGCCGTTGTGAAGCTCAATGAGCTGCCGCACAATGGCCAAACCCAGGCCCAGCCCACCGTACTCACGGGTATCGGAACTGTCGGCCTGGCGGAAATAGTCAAACACGTGGGGCAGCATATCGGCTCGAATGCCCTGGCCGGTATCGCTGACCTGAATGTTAACCGCTTCGGGCTGCTGCTCTAGGCAAATCTCCACCCGGCCGCCCGCTGGGGTAAATTTGAGCGCATTGGAGAGCAGATTTTCAATGATTTGCTGTAGGCGATCGCGATCGCCCAGCACCTGACTGTCGGCGGCTTTGAGGTGAGCGCTGAGCTGAATGGCATTGGCCTCGGCCTCGGGCTGGAGGGTTTGAATCGCAGCCTCAACAATGGGTTTTACCTCAGTGGCCTGCCGCTGCAGCAGCAGCTTGCCCCGCAGCAGCCGGGAGATATCCAACAAATCCTCGATCAGCTGGGTTTGCAGACGGGCGTTGCGCTCGATGGTCTCCAGGGCACGGGCGGTAATGGTGGCATCAAACCGGTGGGTTTGCAGTGCCTCTGCCCACCCCAAAATGGCGTTCAGCGGGGTGCGCAGCTCGTGGGAGACAATCGCCAAAAACTCGTCTTTGAAGCGGTTGGACTGCTCCAGTTCTGCGGTCTGGTGCTGTAGGGTGTTGAGGGCCACTTGCAGCTCTTGCCGACGCCGGCTCACTTCGTCCACCAGGGCTTCTAGGTCGTGACTTTGGCTGGCCAACTCCTGCTGCAGCAGGTCGCGCACGCGCTTGATGGCAATCAAATTGCCGACCCGCGCCTTTAACTCCTCCACCGAAAAAGGTTTCATCAGATAGTCTTGAGCGCCCTGACGCAGCAGCTGTACGCGCAGGTCGTCATCGGCTTTGGCCGTGAGCATGACCACCGGCGTAGTGGTTAGGGCGGGGTGACGGCGCAGCTGCTGAACCAGCTGCTCGCCGCTGAGGGAGGGCATCATCATGTCGCTCAAAATCAGATCGGGTTGGAGGGCGATCGCCTGCTCCAGCCCCTCTTGCCCGTTGGTGGCCGTGGCCGTGCGGTACTCCGCCGCCAGGGTGGTGGTAATGAAGCGGTTCATCTCCGGGTTGTCTTCTACCACCAACACCAGGGGTTTACCCAGGTTGTGCTCTGGGCTAAACGTCGGTGTGAAGTAGTCGGGCTGGCGCGTCGAGCGAAGCTCTTCGGTGATGGCGGTGGCTATCTCGGCATTGTGCCCCAGGTCGACGGCGGCGGGCATTACCACGCTCGGCCAGGGAGCCACCAGCGGCAGCTCAACCGTAAACTTGGCGCCGCCGCCGGGGGCGTCGCCCACCGCGATCGTGCCGCCCTGGAGTTCGGTGAATTCTTTGGCGATCGCCAGGCCCAGGCCCGTGCCGCCAAACCGCCGCGTAGTGCCGCCTTCTCCCTGGCTAAACCGCTCAAAAACAGTTTTGCGCAGCTCGACCGGCACGCCCAAACCGCTGTCCTGCACCGAGAGAATGGCGCGGCCGGAAGGCTGTTGCTGCTCCGAGGCTCCATCGCCAGGCCGATCGCTGGCGGGGTCTGCGGTGCCAGCGGTGGTCAGTCGGCAGCACACGGTGCCCCCGTCGGGCGTAAACTTGAACGCGTTGGCAATCAGGTTGAGCAGAATGCGCTGCACCTTGGCCCCATCGAGCTGAGCGGGCAGAACCTCGGGGGCATCGACGGTAAAGGTAATCTGCTTTTCCTCGGCCAGGCCATCAAAGTTGGCCGCCGTCAGGCGCAGCAGCTGCGCCAGGTCGGTCTGCTCGTAGCGAGTCACCATGCGACCCGCCTCTAGCGTAGAGACCGTAAGGAGATCGTTGACCTGCTTGAGCAACAACCGGGCGTTGCGGTCAATTAGTTCTAGGTCAGGGCGCTGATCGGGGCTCAGGGTTTCCTGGTGCAGCAGTTTTTCCACCGGCCCCAAAATCAAGGCCAGGGGAGTGCGCAGCTCGTGGCTGACATTGGCAAAAAACTGAGTTTTGAGCCGGTCAACATCCTTGAGCTGCTCGTTGAGGGTCTCTAGGCGCTCGTTGGCCGCTTCCAGATTCGATCGCCGCTCTTCCGAAAGCTTGGCCGAGTCGACTAGGGTCAGCGCCTTGGGAACCAGAAACGGCAGCAGAATAGCGGTGATCACCGACGCGATCGCCGTTATCACCTTCAACGCCCCCGACAGCCAGTAGGTCGGATGCCACAGGGTCCAGACAGCCATAAAGTGCGTGCTGCCGCAGGCCACAATAAAGGTGCCAAAGGCCAGAAACATCCAGTGAAATGGAATTTCTCGACGGGTTTTATAGACCAAATAGGCCAGAGTCCCAGAGATCGCCACGTAGGCCAGGCCAATCAGCAAGTCTGAGATCAGGTGTAGCCCAACCAGCCCTGGCTTCCACAGGTAGCAATGCCCGTGGGGAATAAACCCGTTCCCCAAGAATAGCGAGTTCCACCACTCTGGAAAGGTTATCAGCAGGGCAAGAGCAAACATCAGTGCGGCTGCACCATAGCTCAAGGTATTGCGGTTGAGGCCTATCATTAGGTTTGCAGATTCAGGGGCCGGACTTTTATGTATGCGTTCAGCCATACCGTAGCTATTTTAGCCTACGGCTCCCCCATCCAACGCTATGGCAATTAGGCGAAGACCCTGCTGTAAAGCCCTACCCTAAGGCGCGATCGCCGCTGATATTTTGCCCTTTTGATAAAGTCTTTTGGTATTTTTACCCCCAACCCTTGACAACAGCATTCAGGAGGGTTTGGGCTTAAAGCGTGAACAGAAACATATCCGCAACAGAACCACAAACTCAAATCGGTTCAGAGGATTAGGGGTTTATCTAAACTTTAAAAAAGCTTCAACCCTGGCTAGCAGTTGATCAATTTTAATCGGCTTACGAATAAAATCGTTAGCACCCATTGCCAACCCCTGAACGTCGTTGGCATCTTCGTGGGCCGTCACCATCAAAATAGGGATAAACGGCACATTTTTATTCTGACGAATTTCCTGAGTGACCTGATACCCATTCATGCCAGGCATCATCACGTCCATCAAGATCAGATCGGGCGGCGAGTTTTCTACCTTTGTCAGAGCTGTACTGCCGTTTTCGGCCGTATCAACTTCGTACCCTTCTGCTTCTAAAACCGTTTGCAGCAGGAACAGATTGTCGCTGATGTCGTCTACAACAAGTATGCGAAAGGTCTTAGAAGCACACATCGGAGAGGCACGCATGGTGAAGACGCTTAACCAAAAAAAGTAAGGATATGATTGCCTTGCTCATCTTTCCCTATTTATAGGTGCTTTATCCTCACACCTTCGGTAGAGGTTTATCCCAATTCATTAAATATACATTAAAGCTTCGTATTCACTAACTCAAAAACTTGGTGGTGGCAAAAGCCAGGCTGTTATGGGCAACGGCAGTGGTTAGCAGCCTGCCTACCCAATCCTATGCCGAACCTTATGTCAAAGGATGTGTCGGCTGTAAAAGGCCCTATGCCCGTAAGACCATGGCTCCAGTACAAGCGCAATAGTTGGGCGTTTACCCCAGGCACGCCGACTCAGTTTAAGCCAGAGTCTCCATCAGCCAGCCCATGAGGGTGGTGTCGTCTTCGGTCTGCGATCGTCTCAGCGCCTCTTCAATCAACGATACTTCGAGCCCCGGCAACACCCCGGACACTCGGACCTGCCGGCTGCCCCCCTCAGCTACAGCAAAGGCAATCACCTGCTGCTCAGCTACATTCACCACCCAGTATTCGTCCACCCCCAGGCGCTCGTAGAGCAGTCGCTTGGCCCCCAGGTCGTCCTTAAAAGAGCTGCCGCCGATCTCAATCGCCAGGGTGGGCGGGCCAAAGACGCTGACGTCAATGGGTGAGTTATCTTGCGGCGGTAGCCGAAAGTCTGGCCCAACGTAGAAAGCGACATCCGGCTGACAGCCCCGCTCCCCGGTTTTGTGAAAGCTGCCGTTGACGAACTTGGCAATCCGAATCTTGTGCACCACAGCGAAAATGCTGGCGACATCCATAGCAACCGAATTTTGCCGCGCATGCCCACCACCCAAAGGAGCCATCTCAATCCTCATATAGCCGCTGTCGAAATAGCCTCGCCCTTCGTCATAGGGGGCGGTGTCCAGGGTGGCGACAAACTCTTTCCAGGTGGCTTTGACCCAGGTGTCGGCCTGTAGGGCGGTTGACGTAGAGAGTGCCATAGTGAAAAATTCCCTTGGTGTAGGGCGGCCAGTGAGGTTGATCTTAACCGATGCAGCGGCGGTGCTTTAGCTGGTGAGGATTTGCGCCGCACTGTTCGGTGCCCCCCGCCGTTCGCTCCCATGGTTGAGCAGACCACTAAGGGTTTACAGCCCTCTGCTGCCAATACCTGCAAAAGCCTGGGTCGTTTCCCTAATGCATTTCTTTAGCATTAGTTCCCGGGCTGGACGTGATTTTTCGGTTGTGGAGCCAACCGCTATAGGGCCAGCAGCAAGGCCGCATAGCCAATGGCTCCAACCGCAAAGGCCCAAAACCGGCTTTCTCGATCTTCGGGTAGTTCTTCCTTTAAAACATTGAGCACAATACCACCGGCCAAAAACGCAAATAAAACCGCGATCGCCGCCTGAGACAGCTCAGTGCTGCTGCCAATTGCCCATCCGGCAATAACGGCAGCGGCTAAAATCCAGCGCCCTGTCTGTCTATACATTTTCTTGTGGTGATCGTGCAAACCGTAATCGTTCACCATAAAGTGCAGGGCCATGGCGATCGCAAAAATTATCAGCCTCGCTAACCCAGCATCTTCTCGGTGCAGCAGCAGATAGCCAATTAAAGCGTTGTAAACGCCAAAAGAAGCCATGTGTAGCCAAAATACGCTGGTGCTGGTGACATCGCCACTGCCGGTTTCTCGGCTCTGTTTTCGGGATAGGTTGGCGACCCGCTCTAGGCCATAAAATACCGATAGCCCTAGCAGCGCGATCATGTACACATGGTGTTCTAGGAACGCCAGTTCTGGATTCAAATCTTGCTGAATAGTTTCCTGGGCTGCGTTCAAGTCGGGCAAAATGTGCATAAACACGTAGGCCACCGAGACCCCGCTACCCATCGAAAGCCAGCGGTTGCGCGGAATGGAACGCAGCAGGCGCAAACGACCGGCGAGCAGGTGAATGAGCGCCAGGCCAACCGCTAGCAATCCAGTCGTGATCAGGAGCTCTGCCGTTGGGGCAAAGGGTTCAAAGACTGCCAAATACATTGGGTACAGGCCCAAGTCTATGTACCTTCAGCGTGGTGAGAACTGAACTCGGTGGCCTCTCTCAAGCAGTAGATATTTAGTCCGATAGGCTATAGCGCTAGGGGTGAGTAGACCCTTAGGCCAAACCTTAGAGCGATGTCACCGGGGCAAAAAATCAGCAGGATAGGGGCGTAGCAACCAACTCTTTATAAGCCATGCGTCAACTGTTGATTCAAGTTCCCCATGGCTGTGGCGAGCAGGTTTGGCAAAAAGCCCAGGCCTGCCAGGGCACCAATCTAGCCCAGTGGCAGACAGCGGGAAACGATCCCCAGGACTTGGTGCTGGTGCATGTCTCGAATCAACGGGTTGAGTCGCTGCTAGAAGCACTTCAGGATTTGCCGGGGCTAAGGGTCACGTTGGTGCCGGCGGGGGTGATGGCGCTGCATCCTCCAGCCGGCGAGGCGGCTGAGCAGGTTACCCAGGTGGAGGAACGCAGCCCCATCGAAATCTTCCTGGCCGGGCTGCAGAGCGTTGGCTCCTGGAAAGGATTTTTGAGCTATGCCGCGCTCGCAGGGGTAGTGGTCTGGATTGGGCTTTACACCACTACCGGCTACCTGCTGGTGGCGGCCATGCTCATTGCCCCCTTTGCCGGGCCGGCCATGAATACCGCCATTGCCACCGCCCGGGGCGATCGCCACCTGATTGGCCGCAGTGTGCTGCGCTACTTTGTCGCTCTCCTGGTCACCATTGGGGTGACGGCTCTCCTCAGCCTGATCTTTCGGCTGGAGATTGCCACCCCGCTGATGATCGAGCGCAGTCAGATTTCTGTAGTGGCGGTACTGTTGCCTTTAGCGGCGGGGGCGGCGGGGGCCATTAACCTGGTGCAGTCAGAGCGCAGCAGTTTGGTCTCTGGGGCGGCTACCGGTATGCTAGTGGCGGCATCTCTGGCCCCGCCGGCGGGCATTATCGGCATGGCGGCGGCCATTGGGCGTTGGGACATGGCGGTCAGCGGGCTGTTTTTGCTGCTGCTACAGCTCAGCGGCATCAACCTGGCGGCGGCGATTTTGTTTCGAGTCTTTGGGCTCTCTACCCAGGGGGCGCGCTACCAGCGGGGCAAACCAGGGGTGTTTCCCGTCGGTTTGGGGGTCAGCGCGATCGCCCTAACCGGTCTGCTTTCCTGGCAGCTGTCAAATTCACCCAACCTAGAGCGCTCCAGCCGCGCCCAGCAGGCCAATGCCGAGGTGCAATCCGTCATTCAGCAGTCCAACCAGGTTCAGCTGGTTGAGTCGACGGTGCGCTTTACTCGCGCCGACATTCCGGGCCAAAATACCTTGCTGTCAGAAATCTACGTGCAGCGCCAACCCGACGTTAAGGTCTCCAACGAAGCCATTCAAGCCGAACTGACCCAAGACATTCAGTCTCACCTGCTAGAGCAAGGGTTCAATGTCACGCCCCTCGTCAGTGTCAACGTCTTAGAAGCTCCCAGCCTTACCGATTAACCCGCTGTAAGTAGGGGTTCATGATTGCCCCTGGTACGCCCTCAACCATACTGGCCTTTCAAACTATTTGGAATGCCCTGTTTGCACCCTTTTTAGGCTTTACCGGTAGCAATGTGGGTTATCCACCGGCATTAGCTCCCCCGCGCTGCCCTGGGGCGGCAAGCTCAGGTTAATTCTGCTGATATGGGCAGGACGACTAGAAATTGTCCCGGTGCTGCTCCTGACCCTATCGTTTTTCCGCAAAATTGCGCCGCACTGATCCAGACCAAATTCAAACAACTTCTAATACCAAATCCGAGTCACACAACCCCGATTCGAAACCGATACCTCGTAGGGAGCATTGCACTGCAATGCCCCTACAAATCGGGGGTATACAGATAGGCTTTGGTATAACCTCTGGCAACAGCCACCAAGAATATAGAAAGCTCAATAGGTTTGGAGCGCCATGGCCATCGCTCTAGGGGTAGGGGTCATGTTCTAACGGTTCTGGCAATGGCTGTATGTAGCCATAGAGACCAGTGTTTTAGCATCGGCACCACCAATCGCGCTGCTTTTTCTACCTATCTACCTAGAAACCTTTGTATATTTTGATAGAAGACTCATGCTCTAGAGATAACCATAATGGGTGAGAACAAAAACACAGTTAATCGCATCTACTCGAGTGTTGCAGTTGTTAAAGCGTCGGCTATTGCTTCATTCAGCTGTTTTGAAGAGCCTGCTTTCAGGTGCAGTAAGCTGCTCCGCCGTCAGGGTTTTTCTACAGTGGATTTGCGGAAATAGTCGCCCTATTTGGAGTTAAAATTATGTTTCAGTTTAATAGCCAGAAAATTGGTTTCAGCGCCGCAAAGCAAGGGTACCGTACCTCTAAAAAGAAAAGATTTTATCAAAGCGCTTTGGCCCTCGGCCTGATGGCGGGGCTAATGGGTGCCTGCGCTGAAAATGCAGCCCAGCGGGAGACCTCCGATGGCTCCACCAATGTGCAGACTGAGGAAGTTGCTGAAAACACCGAAGGCTACATCGGTCAAGTTGTCACTATCAGAAGCGAACCCCTAGAAAAGATCGGCGACAGCACATTCACTGTCAGCGACAAGCGTTTTTTAAGCAGTGAGCCGATTCTGGTGATCAATACCTCGGGTGCGCCCATGGTTTTGCCGGAAGAGTCTGGCGTTGAGGTGCAGGTCACGGGAGAAGTCCGCAACTTTGTTATGGCAGATGTGGCCCGAGAGTTTAACCTCACCCTCGCGCCTGATACCTACCAAGACTACGAAAATCAGCCCGTCATTCTGGCTCAGTCCATCGCCCTGGCCCCTGAGCCCGGAGAAATCGCCGCCAACCCTGAACAGTACTACGGCCGTACCTTAGCCGTTACCGGCGAGATCGAGGACGTTCAAAGTAATAACACGTTCACCCTGAATGAAGACCAGCTGTTAGGGGCAGAGGATTTGCTAATTGTGTATGCCTCCCCCAGGACAGGCACCCAGCCGCCCGCCGCTCCACTGCCCACCATTACCGCCGGTGACCAAGTTGCGGTTACTGGGGTGCTGCGTTCCTTTGGGGTGACCGAGTTTGAGCGCGACTACAACCTGACCTGGGATCTTGAGGTGCAGCGCCAGTTAGAAGCAGATTACAGCGATCGGCCTGTTTTGGTCGCCACTGACGTTTACCCCTCCGCTATTCCTGAATAGCCCTAGTCTTGAATAGGTTTTGTCAGGACGTGTCCCCATTGCCACAGTGGGGACACGTCCTCGCTTTGAAGCGGAACTGATTTACGGTGGAAAATATATTTCCTGTCCAGGCTTTGGTTGCTTGCAACTGCTACAAGCGCACCACGGGACGGGGCAACTCTTCCTACTAGCAGAGCAATTTTGAGCACAACACTGTCATTGGTTAGAGGAAGGGGAGCCTCTAGCTTTGTAGCCTGAATGAGAATCAATCCTAAGGCATGGCCTAGAGGTAGAGAGTTCTATCTTTAGCGGGCCTGTCTTTGGTAGGGAAATCGCGAACTCATAAGGAGCATTAGTCATGGTTGCAGCCCCCCCCAGTAAGCAACAGCCCCTCAGCGCTGAGGATCTGCAAAAACTGCATGCCTACTGGTGCGCTGCCAACTACCTTTCGGTGGGTCAGATCTATCTCCTAGACAATCCGCTGCTGCGCGAACCGCTGAAGCTAGAGCACATTAAGCCCAGACTGTTGGGGCATTGGGGCACCACGCCCGGGCTAAATTTTATCTACGCCCACCTCAACCGGGTGATCAAGGCCCAAGACCTGAACATGATTTACATTGCCGGGCCGGGTCACGGCGGGCCGGGCATGGTTGCCAATACCTATCTAGAAGGGAGCTACAGCGAGTTCTATCCCAATATTTCTCAGGATGCCGAGGGGATGAGACAGCTGTTCAAGCAGTTTTCTTTCCCCGGCGGCATTCCCAGCCACGCCGCGCCCGAAACTCCCGGCTCGATCCATGAGGGGGGCGAGCTGGGCTATGCCCTGGTGCATGCCTATGGGGCGGCCTTCGACAACCCAGATTTGATTGTGGCCTGTGTGGTGGGCGATGGGGAAGCCGAAACTGGCCCTCTGGCTACCAGCTGGCACTCAAACAAGTTTCTCAACCCGGCGCGGGATGGGATGGTACTGCCGATTCTGCATTTGAATGGCTACAAGATTGCCAACCCCACGGTGCTGGCGCGGCTGCCCCATGACCAGCTCGAAAGCCTGTTTATTGGCTACGGCTACCAGCCCTACTTTGTAGAGGGGTCGGATCCGGACACCATGCACCAGCTGATGGCCAGTACTCTGGATGCGGCGATCGCCGACATCAAGCAGATTCAGCGTGAGGCCCAGGTGCACGGGTTTCAGCAGCGGCCCCTGTACCCAATGATTATTCTGCGATCGCCCAAGGGGTGGACCGGGCCAGAGTCGGTGGACGGCAAAAAAACCGAAGACTACTGGCGATCGCACCAGGTGCCCTTTTCGGCGATGGCCAGCAACCCCGAGCATATCGAGCTGCTCGAAACCTGGATGAAAAGCTACCAGCCCGAAGCATGCTTTGACGAGGTCGGTCGG
>DASQNN010000591.1:0-3967 GCA_035644955.1 Nodosilinea sp.
ATCGCCTTCACGGTTTCACGGTAGATCACATGCTGGTCAGCGGCGGCCAGCGCAGACCTGTAGCGCACCGAAATCTCCTGCTGCCCCGGTCCCGACTCGGGGTAGTACTGCTCTACAGCTACGCCCTGGGCGCTGAGGGCAGCGGCGATTGCCATCACCACCGCTTGATGATTATCCATCGCCAGGGTAGCCGCAAAGGGCGTCGTATCGGCGGGAAGGGTGAGTGCGCCCTCGCGGCGCAGCAGATAAAACTCCGGCTCAAAAGCCGCCTTGATCGTAAACCCCTGATCCGCCGCCCGCTGCACCATGCGTCTAAGAAACTGGCGTGCACACCAGGGCCAGGGCTGGCCATCTGTCACCATGTCTCCCATTGCCCTGGCCTGCCCGGGGGCATAGGGGAGCATTTGCAACGTCTCCCAGTCGGGCACCAGCCACACCTCTCCCACCGGCCCCAGGCCGCTGCCGGGGGCCACCGCGTCCGCCACCACCGGAATCGCCTGCTGCGCCGCCGACAGGCCCACACCGCCGGCCGTACCCCCCTCAAGCTGTCGAGTCAGGGCGTCAATGTGAATTGCCTTACCGCGAATGACGTTGCCGTTATCGCACCACACCACCCGCAAAAACCGAATATTGCCCTCCCGCAGCCGGGTTTGAATGGTCGAGGCAGGCTCTGGCATAGAATTCTCTGACCTAAACTCTTCTCGCTACCAGGGATTGTCGGCTCCCCTGAAACCCCATAATAGTAGGCCGATTCCGATGCCCAATGCGCTAGCTAACCCTCACGCCTGAGCAGAAATCAGGGTTTACTGGTCTACACCCGATCGGCATCCCACGCCTCCGATTCCACAGAGGCCAATCCGTTTCGCCGAACCTGAAGGCACTGAACTACCTCGACTCTTAGCCTGGCGTTGCTGAATTGAGGCATGAATTTGGGTAGGGGCATAGGCGAAGCCAAGCCAGCGGCTTTACGGCCGTTTGCCCTTACGAGAGACGTTAAATTTTTGATTCATACCTGTGTTCAGCACTCCCCTTAGCCTAGCTGCGCCGTGCATTCTAAAATTAGCCGCTGGTTGACCAGGGCGTGGGGCTGCACCACCAGCGCCCGCCGGAAGGCCTGAATCGCCGCCTCGTGCTGCCCCAATACCGCATGGCACAGCCCCAGCCCGTGGAGTGCTCCAAAGTGGTAGGGCACCAGTTCAATTACCCGCTGACAGTCGGCCCTCGACTCCAGGTAGCGGTGCTGCACAAAGTAGAGCACCGCCCGCCGGTTCCAGGCCTCGGCAAAGTCAGGTAACTCAGCCACCAGGGCCGACAATAGTGCCTCTGCCGGGTCGAGTTGACCCTGGTCTATCAGGGCTTGGGCGTCTTGCAGCCGCTGGTTGCCCACGGTTCCCTTTTGGTGAAACCACCGTTGCCAAAGGGCGGCGGTGGCTAGCTCCCGCTGGTATTCGTCCTCCTGCTTAAGGCTTTGCAGCAGTATTTCCAGGGTCGAGTCGTCCATCATGCCGTTGCCTAACCGTAGCCTTGCGCTTCCATTATCAAGCATCCAACTGAGATTGGCTGTTCAAGGGCGTTTTGGCCCTTCTGGCCTGGGGCGGAAGGCGTTGCAGGTAACAATAAGTGAACTGATTTTTTTAAAAGGTGTGAGCTGTTCTAATCAGATGGGCAGACTACAAATGTGCGAGGAATAAGCCCTACCCACTGAAGCTATTTCTACCGCTTCTTTGCAGTAGTAGCTAAGTGTATCTGGGGGAGTCTTCCTTGCAATTTCACTGAACACATTAATTGTTTAGGGGTTCAAAATCATGGCTGTTGAAAAAGTAAACTCTTCCTCTAGCTTGGCTGAAGTTGTTGACCGCATTCTGGACAAAGGCATCGTTATTGATGCTTGGGTTCGTGTCTCTCTGGTGGGTATTGAACTGCTGGCTATTGAAGCTCGCGTTGTCATCGCTTCCGTAGACACCTACCTCAAGTACGCCGAAGCCGTTGGCCTGACTGCTCAAGCCGCTGTGCCCGCCGCTTAGGGCGCCGCCGCTCTTTGCTACCTAATGGGGCAGTAGAACGTTGGATTTAACCACTGTTTAACTGCCCCATAAACCAGGCGACACTAATATCTTTCGTGACAACTATTGACGGCAAATCTGCCATCGGCAAGTTTTAGAACAGCGCTTATCACTACGCAAGATGCCCAAGCATAGTTAGGTTTTAAAGTCTTGTAAACGTTCTTCTTGCTCGCCATTTCCTCTCCTTGCCGTCCCAAAAGTTCTTTCATGTCATTCACCTCGTTTCATTTGCACTAAAGGGAGAGCAGTCCTGTGACAGCACTTTATGACCAGTGGCAAGCCGCACGACAACTGCGCCAGAGCGAGGTAGTCAACCGGCGCAACCGGGTTTTTACTGACCTAGAGCGCTGGCAGGCTGACCGGTTGACCCACGCTGTGCAGCTGCGCCAAGACCTCGACCAACTCATGGCTGACCTGCGCACGAATACCGCCCTGTGGCTGGCCCAGACCAGCACCGATCGCGAAGCCCAGATCAGGCCTCGGCAGCAGGCCCGCCAAGCCTACCTTCAGCCGCTCCAAGTCGAGACCAAAGCGCTACTGGCCAACTACCAGGCCGATCGCCGCATCAGCGCCGCCGAAGTCAGGCAAAAGCTCGAACACGATTGCCAGGTGCTTCAACACACCGTTAGCGATCTGCGCCTAGAGATTGCCCAAGAGCTGCGCCAGGTACAGCAGCAGGTGGCTGAAATTCAGGCTCAGACAGCGGTTGATTTGGCCGGCTATCGCCATGGCCAGGCAATGGTGCGGGCTGAGCTGCTGCCCCAGCTCACCGCCTACGTCGAAGATCTCCAGGTGCAGGTGCAGGCCACGCTAAAAGATTTAACCGCAGTGCGCCAGCAGGCGGCGGTGGTCAACCAGGAACAGCGCCAGAGCGATCGCGCTGCCCTGACCGATGCCGTGGATGCTATGTTTACCGAGCTGGCCGACTTCCGCCACCAGCTTCAGGCCCAGCGGGCCCAGCTCTCCCACCTGGTGTGGGGCGGCACTGCCCCGGCTACTCCCCCCGCTGCCCCTCGCCCTGCTGCCACCTCGGCTCCAGCTCGGGCCGCAGCGGTAACTAGGCCTGTGCCCAAGGCCGTAGCTAAACCTGCTACCGCCAAACCTTCTACCGCAAAACCCGCCGTAGCGGTTGCTGCTCCACCCCAGGCCGCTCCGGTCGCTGCTCCGGCTGCTCCGGCTGCTCCGGCCCCGGTTCAGGCCGCCCCCGCAGTCCAGTCTGCTCCGGTAGCGACCGTTCTGGCTCCTACGGCGGTGGCGGAGGCCTCGCCCCCTGCCCCCGAGCCCCCCTCCCTTGAAGAGGTGGTGTACAACTACCTGCACCTGTCTCAGGGCGCTCACCTCAGCGAAATTGAAACGGAGCTAGGCATCAACCGCTTTCAGGCCGTCGATGCGCTGCGATCGCTGATTCAAAAAGACCTTGTGATTAAGCAAGACCGTACCTATCTCGTGCAAGAGGAAGCCGTTCTGTGAACACCGTTCTACAAGCCCGCCCCCGCAATTTCGTCTCTACCCCCACCCTAGAGCGCACCACTCTCCGAGCCCTGCGGTACCTGCAATCGGGGTACTCCATCCACCTCAAAGGCCCTGCTGGCACCGGCAAAACCACCCTGGCTTTGCACCTGGCTGACCTGCTGGCCCGCCCGATCATGCTGCTGTTTGGCGATGACGAATTCAAAACCTCAGACCTGATCGGCAACCAGTCGGGCTACACCCGAAAGAAGGTGGTCGACAACTACATCCACAGCGTCATGAAGGTGGAGGACGAACTGCGCCAGAACTGGACTGACTCGCGCCTCACCCTGGCCTGCCGCGAAGGCTTCACCATGGTGTACGACGAGTTCAACCGATCGCGCCCCGAGGTCAACAACGTGCTGCTGTCGGCCCTCGAAGAAAAGCTGCTGGTG
>DASQNN010000592.1:0-1813 GCA_035644955.1 Nodosilinea sp.
CTGTAGCTTTTAGTGATTTAATGATCCCCCCTGCCTCCTTTAGAAAGGGGGGTTAACGGTTCTCCTTTCCAAGGAGGATTTAAGGGAGATATTTGCTTTTGCTACCAGAAATAGGACTTATCAAACGCCCTCCAGATAACCGCTCGATAACCGCTCGACAGCAGTTTTTTGCATTAGCACTGTAGACCTTTTAACTACTTTTTACCAGCAGGTTTTAAGCCGCATGGTCCAGCAACGCAATCCCAAGATCAGGGAACAGATCCGCCAGACGGCTCAATCGAAGCTGGGTTATGAAACCCTGCGGGAGGGGCAGGAAGATGCGATCGCGGCTCTGCTTGAGGGCCACGATGTCTTGGCCGTTATGCCGACGGGTTCAGGAAAATCGGCCATTTATCAGCTGGCAGGGGCGCTGATTCCCGGCTGTACGGTGGTCATCTCGCCCCTGCTGGCGCTACAGCAGGACCAGGTAGACTCGATCGCTGAGCAGGCGGTGGGTGACGCCGTAGCGGTCAACTCTACGCTGAGCGCCGCCCGGCGGGAAGCGGCCTTTGAGTCTTTAGCCGACGACAACCTAGAATTTATCTTCCTCGCCCCAGAACAGTTCAACAATCCCGAGACCCTAGAGCGGTTGCAAAAGGCCAAACCGTCGCTATTTGTCATCGATGAAGCCCACTGCATCAGCGAGTGGGGGCACGATTTTCGCCCCGATTACCTCAGACTGGGGGCGGTTATTAATACCCTGGGCCACCCCAAGGTGCTGGCCCTGACGGCAACAGCCGCCCCAGTGGTGCGAGAAGAAATTGTTAAACACCTCGAGATGGAAGATGTTGAGGTGTTTGTGCAGGGGTTTGACCGACCCAACATTTGGCTAGAGGTGCGGCGATATGAGGACGAATCCGAGAAGGAAGATGCCCTGATTGACCAGGTGGTTCGTGCTACAAAGCCGGGCATAGTGTACGTTGCCACCCGTAAAAATGCTGAGGCGATCGCTGAGGCGCTGGAAGAAAAAGGGGTAGCGGCGATCGCCTACCACGCCGGCATGAAAGCCGCCGACCGCGAGGCTGCTCAGGCTGCTTTTATGAATGACGAGGCCGAGGTGATTGTCGCCACTACGGCCTTTGGCATGGGTATTGATAAGCCCAACGTGCGCTTTGTCATTCACCACAACATCAGCGATTCGGTCGATTCTTACTACCAAGAAATTGGCCGGGCCGGGCGCGATGGTGAAAAGGCCTTTGCGCTGTTGTTCTACTGCCCCGATGACCTGAATATTCGCCGCTTTTTAGCCAGCGGTGGTCAGGTGGATGTGGAGCAGGTAGAACAGGTAGCCGCTGCCATCAAAAAGCAAGATGAACCGATCAAGCGCCAGGATTTGCAAAAGCAAACGGACCTTTCGCGGGCAAAAGTGGCCACTGCCCTCAACCATTTAGAAGCCGTAGGCAGTGTCGAAACATTACCCAGCGGCGAAGTTGTCGCCAGCGGGGTAGCAGACATCGGGGAAGCCTCCCAGGCTGCCCTTGAGGCCCAGGAGCGCCACCAGAACTACGTGCGATCGCGCCTGGAAATGATGCGAGGCTACGCCGAAGTTCGCGACTGTCGCCGCGAATACCTGCTCAACTACTTTGGGGAAAAGCGCGATCAGCCCTGCGGCTTTTGCGACAACTGTAAGGCAGGCGTCGTTGTAAAAGACGATGGGGCTAGCCAACCCTTTCCCATGAATAGCCAGGTGACTCATGACTCCTGGGGCGAAGGCATGGTGATGCGCTACGAAGGAGACAAAATAGTGATTTTGTTTGACCAGGTTGGTTACAAA
>DASQNN010000593.1:0-2391 GCA_035644955.1 Nodosilinea sp.
GCCGGGCGTACAGGTCGGCTTTAACCGCCGATGGTCCCGGCGAGTAGCGGCGGGTATCGACCCCGTTGGGAATGACCACCAGGGTTTTAGCGGGCACCCCCAGCTTGATCAGCAGGTCGCGCTGGAGGTCAGAGAACACTATCACGCGATCGTAGTGGGCCAGGCAGGGGGCGTAGAGCTGATAGGTGAGGTGCTGGGTACCCGAGGTGAGGCTGCGCACCCGGCGATCGAAGGCGGGGTGAAAGGTGGCCACCAGGGGCAAGTTTAGCTCAGCACAAATTTCGGGGAGCCGAAAATCTAGGGGCGACAGGGTGAGGGATGCATGTACCAGGTCGGGCCGCAGCCGATCTAGAGCCTCTACCAAGAGCTTGCCCGACTTGAAGGAGGGAATGGTGAGAATCTGGGATTTGAAGAGGAAGGGTAGCGGTACCTCTTCTGAGCGCTGCAACTGATCGGTGAGATGATTGGTGACGACGTGCCCTTCCTGGGGCTGGGCAAAATGCAAAAAGGTAACTCGATAGTCTCGCTCAAGCAGGGCGTTAGTGACCTCCCGGCCGTAGGTGACATTGCCACAAAAGGGCGATTTTTTGCCAAGCCACGCGATGTGCATGCCGTGTAGCGGTATCCGTTAAACAACAGAAACAAGCGCCAGCGGTACACTGACGCGATCGCCCCCAGGGGCTAGTCTCTAGCCATTAGCCTAAGCCCCAGCACCCATTTACTAGCCCTTCTAAGGTAAAAAAATGGTGCCTAGCGTGGAACCTAGGTTTTCCGCATGGCCGTATCGGCAATATACCAGGTTACAACTCCCCCTAGCCCCACTAGCACGCCCATACCCATAAAAACGTTAGCTAAACCCAGGCGCGCTTCGATCACACTGGCCAGGGCCAAGGGCAGACTGAGGGCAATGTTGACCATGTTGTTTTGCAGGCCAAACACCTTGCCCCGCATTGCCTCTGGCGTTTTTTCTTGAATTAGGGTCTGCATGGGAATGCCCACAAAGGCACCGCACAGGCCAAGGGTGCCAATAATCGCCATTGAAGCCCACAGTTGCTTAGTAGTCCAGGCCAGGGCAATGAGGCACACCGCCATGCCCAAGGCCCCCCACAGGCTCAGAAAGCGCCTCGGAAAGCGTGGGCCAAAGTTGCCGACCAGCACCGCCCCCAGCCCTAGCCCCAGGCCCCCCGCCGCCAGCAGAAAGCCAAACTGCGAGGCCTTAATCGTCGGGATCATCTCCGCCAGCCGCACCGCCAGCACCGCCAGAGCCGCAAACACCGACGACAGCAGCACCAGCTGAATAATCGCCACCCGCACCTGCACCTGCTCACCCAAATAGCGCAGGCCGTCTTTAATATCGGCCCAAAATTGAGACAAATCTTCGTGGGCGGCCGAGAGGTTTTCTTGGCCAGGGGCCATGGTCATCAGGCACAGGCCCGCCACTAAATAGCTCACGCCTACCAAAATAGCCGGGCCATTGTTGGCCACCCCCAGCACCAGCATGATCTTGTCGGCCAGGGCCAGCAGGGGTTCGCCCACCGCAAACCCCACAATCACCGAAGCCATCATGGTGGTGGTGTAAAGGGAGTTGGCCGACAGCAGATCCCCCTCGGCCACAATCAGCGGAATAATCGACTGCTCGGCCGGGGCAAAAAACTGAGTCAGGGTAGAAATTAAAAACGTCACCACCAGCAGCAGCCAAAAGGCCACCGGCAGCCCCAGCACCGAGCCCCAGCCCGCCGTTAGCCAAATGCCCAGGGGCAGGGCAATGACCAGCCCGCCGCGCAGCAGGTTAGACCACACCAGCACCGGGCGCTTGGGCCAGCGATCGACAAACACCCCCGCCATGGCCCCAAACAGCACCGCCGGTATGGTAAAGGCAATCATCACCGCCGCCACCCAGCCACTGATCGTTTGGCCAGGGGTCTCAAACCGAGCCGCGATGATCGCGATCATGAGCACCAGGTAGACTTTATCGGCCAGCTGAGAAAAGAGCTGGCCCGCCCACAAAATTAAAAAGTTTCGGTTTTGGAATACGGCCCCAAACCCATTTTTAGCGGCGGGTTCTAGATCGGCTTCTGGCCTGGGGGAACAGCTTTCATGGCCCGGCGCGGCCTTTTGGTGGTCAGGATCAGAGGCTATACCCACGGCAGAGTCTTTAGCCCCTGCCTGGGGCAAATAGTTCGCCTCGGAGGTATCGGTATCAGCATCAAACTCGCGGAGCATGGGTTAACCAACGAACCAGGGCAGCAGGCAGCTCACTATTCAGCAGTTTAAACGGTAGCAAAACAGACATCAACCAAAGCTGCCGACCGGATAGGACGCTCAAAGTAGTCTTGAGTATATTCTCGCAGAAGCCGCTCGACTCGCGACCAAAGCTGCTGGCTTTTTCCA
>DASQNN010000594.1:0-7624 GCA_035644955.1 Nodosilinea sp.
ATCGCTGAATCGACGGTGTTAGGCCTTCACACAATCACAAGTTTTACAGAAACGGGCTTTCGTCTCTCCAATAGTGCCTTTAGTGCCTTCAAATAAGGTGTGTTAGCTTTGGGAAGTATCGGGATCTCTGGGATAAAAGAGGACCCGATACCTAAAGGGCACCCCCTAGCGGTGGGTTAATCCGCTAGGGGGAGTTCCCTCAATAGCAAATAGCTGTTGAGACTTCCGCAATGCACTATTAGCCAGCAGCGAGCCAATTAACCTGGCTGCTTTTTACTATTTCGTATTGTAGAAATCAACGGTTTATAAGGCTTTCCGGGCATAGGAGCATGGGGTGGCTTTGCGTCTCAGGTGAGACTGCCGAAAAGCCTTGATTTTTCGTTGCATTGTCTCAAGTCTGGAATGACGAGACGGAAGTCGAGTCACCCTAAATCCTAAACATCTAAGATTGGAGTTCATTAAAACTGCTTCGAACCTGTTTCAAGAGCTCTGGCACCAATGCGTCCAATGCTTGATTGGCCTCATGATCCTTGCTGACCTGCTTGAGAGTGCTCAACTCCTCTAGAGTGTTTTCCATTTTCTTGAGAAGCTGTCGTCTTCGAAAAATAGGAACTGAGTTCCTATTTTTCTGAGAGTGTTCCGTTTTTTCCTCTCCAAGCACTCTGCGTACATAACGAGTAGAGACCCCAATAGCTACGGCCAGAGCGGGACCAAGCGCCTTCTCCCCCTTTCTAGGACGGCCACGAGTCTCCTTATAATTTAGCTCTCGTAAACGGGACGCTAGTTTCTCAATTTGGTCACGGGAGTAGTTAACCCGCTTTTCGTTTTCGGCCAATTCAATCTGCAGCGCTTTCTCCGGTTCAGCTCCTGCATCGAAGGGCATGATTCGAACGGGCACCAGGTCGTCAGCAAAGTGCTCGGAAAATTGTTGAGGTTTATGTTCTTTGAGATATGCAATTGCCGCTAAACGGTGGGCACCGGCGAGCAGGACGTCTTGGCTATCAAGAACCAGTGGCTCAATCAAGCCAAGTGCAGCAATAGACTCTGCCAACGCTTCAACATGATTAAGCCGTAATGGGCGAGTATCTGTTTCCCGTTTACGGATTTGCTTTAAAGTCAGCAGCGAACGACGCCCTCGATCTTCCTGGGCTTTCGCCTCTGCCACCTGGTCCCGTTGGTGAATGGCTTCCGCCGTATCAACAGCGCTGCTAAAAACATCAGTCGCATTCCCCCGTTTCCTAGGCATCCTTCACCCACTCCGCAATTTTTTGTAGATCTTCTGCGCCCTTGCACTTTGGGTCATACTCCATCACCGGCACCCGTTCTGCGCTGGCCCAAGCTAACGTCGTATCTTGCCGAACAACCAGACGCTTTGTATGGGGATAGGCCGATACCAGTTGGGCGTCAAGTGCCTGATCCATAGAACGTCGCAAATCAATCATGCTGAGCACTAAGGCATAACGTCTGGCCCCCCGCCGTCCTTTTTGTTGACGCGCATTGAGTTCGTTAATAACTCGACCCGCCCCCATCACCGCCAAGGGATGAGCATTAGTACAGACCAAAGCTGTGTCGGCAGCTACCAATCCTAGTCGTTCCAGATACTCAACTCCAGGGGGACAATCAAAGAGAATCACGTCGTAGTCGAGGGATTCAACCGCATCTGCGAGGTCTTCAGGATCTGAAGACTGAACGCCGTAACTAGTTAAATCTGGGCCACCTGGGAGCACATGCAAATTTTCCAACGCTTCAACTGGGATAGACGACTGACCTAGCAACAATTGAGCAGTCCCTGCAGCTGTAGGGTCAGTTCCCAATACATAGGCGGTGTTGGACTGGGGATCAAGATCAACGACCAGTACCCGCTGGCCTTGGCTTGCGAACACAGATGCTAAGCCACAGGCAACCGTTGTTTTTCCAACTCCGCCCTTACGTCCACTAACGGCTATCTTGTAAACCATGGATGCTTTCCCAACTTTGTTTCAAAGGATTGAGCACGGTCTTATCAATGTCTTTCAATCACCAAACACAACATTCGCTAAGAGGTTGAATCTCCCTCTATCCGAGACTCCAGCATCCGTCGGGTTCGCTCCAGTTCATCCACCAAAAGCTTTTCGTTAGGCAAGACCATTTGGTACTCTGCGGCCATTACTTTGTTGGCAAGCCCCTCCAAGGCGTAGTGCGCAATCGCTTCATCCTTCTTGTTACAGAGAATCAAACCAACAGGGGGATTCTCGCCAGGATACATCCAATGCTCACGGGCATAGTTCAGGTAGAGATGCATCTGTCCAGCATCGGCATAACTGAACTCTCCCAGCTTTAGGTCAACAATCACGAGACAGCGCAAGCACCGGTGAAAGAAAACTAGATCGACCCGAAACCACTGGTCTCCGATCCGTAGCCGCCGTTGACGCCCCATGAAAGCAAAGTCGCCGCCTAATTCAAGCAGGAAGTGCTCAATATGATGGATGAGGGCAGCCTCTAGATGACTTTCTGAATACTCATCCTTGAGATCTAAAAACTCCAGGACGAAAGGATCTCGAATCTCCTCCTCCGGTGTCACAGCATCACCAGGTCGTATTGCTGCAGCGCTCTCAAGCATCGCGGCTTTGTTACGGGCGATCAGCGTTCGCTCATAGAACTGTGTCGAAATCTGCCGCGCCATCTGGCGCACTGACCAGCCATGCTTCAGAGCCTCTGCTTCATAGAATGCTCGAGCCTGAGGGTCTTTAATCGAAATTAGTTTGACGTAGTGTGACCATGGCAACGGGAATTGTCCAGACAACGTCTGAATTATTGCAGCCAACTCCTCAGAGGCAGTTGGCTGTATCACCTGCGCATAAGCCAGGTAGAATGCCCGCATCTGAAATAGATTAGAGCGGCGGAACCCTCGACCAAAGCGATTTGTTAGATCTTCAGATAATTTCTCTACTACCGCAGTTCCATACTCAGCTTTCGCCTGTCCGCTTTGTTCTATCTGTACGATGCGTCTCCCGATTTCCCAATAGGTGGTAGTCATAATCGAGTTAACAGAACGTGCTGCTGACTTACGGGCTGTGTCAAGCAGCTCAACAATTCCGGAGACTAAACCAGAATAGGCATCTTCGTCGTCTGAGAACAAGGACGTTTGTTTTTGATCAGGGGGCTTAGCCACGGGGTCATTCAACTCTGTACCGTCTGTAGATAGTAAAGCAGCAGCAATTGCTCCTCACTATCAAGTTCAAACCAACGCTTCCTTTCAAAGCGGTCCGCAATGAACTGACGAATCATTTCATAAGACCACCCCTGCCTATGGACCTGGTGCTGTACCTGGGACTGAAGTTCTAGATCAGGGGGATGAGCATCCTGTGGAAAAGATGACTCATCCCCCCGCACCCCCCTTTCCGGAGAAAAAGACTTTAAATCCGACCCCACGCCACCGGCGCAAAGCGCCTCACCCTTCATAGTTTTCTCTAAGGGGTGTAATTCCATATTTACCAGGAGTTTTGGCGATTGGGGTATCGCTTCAGAACTCGCCTCTTCAGAGCCTAGAAAGCTTGCTACTAGAGCTATTACACCCTCTTGGTGCTCGGGGTGCCAGAGGCTGAGGTGCTTGTAGAGGGTCTGCTGGCTGACCTTGGCGACTTGGGCGATCGCCTTGGCCCGGGCCGTGATCTGCTCCGGCAGCTCTCCGGCCTGCTCTAGGTCGGCGTAGGCGGCACAGATGCGGTGCTGGGCGTCTTCGGTCTGCCGCTGGTTGAAGGGCACTAGGTTGTTTTTGGGGTGGCTGGTGTCGCGGGTGGGGGTGGTGCCTAAGGGCCAGTAGTAGCCCTCGACGGCTCTGACCCAGGCGATCACCTTGCGCTCGATGTCGTGCTGGTGGCGGCAGTACTGTTCGTAGCCAGGGCGAGTGATCGCAATGCGCAGGGTGTAGTCGATTAGGGCTGGGCCTTCGAGGCCCTCAAAGACGCGGCCGTAGCAGGCGATGGTTTTGAGCAGGTGGTTAGTTTGGCCATGGGCGGTCCAGCCTTCGGTAATTTCGAGATCCAGATCCTGCCGCCAGCTCTCGACGGGATGGCTGCGGCGCTTGGGCTTTTTGCGGTGGTTATCGCGGCCAATTTTCATCGCATGGCGCAGGGTGTCCATGTCTTGGTGGCCAGCTGCGCCATCCCAGAGCCAGAAGAACCGGGCCAGGCTGCCGCCGATGGGATTGAGGGCATCGTCGAGCAGGCAGGAGCCGCTGCCGGGTTGGAGGGGCAGCCGGTGCCCCATGTATTCAATGAAGGTCTGAACGCCGTAGGCTTTGACGTTGGGGAAGATCTCAAGCTGCCCGGCCTTGAGCCGGAACCCCTGGGCTTTGAGGCATTCTTTGATGGCAACAGCCAGGTTGAAGGTGTTGACCAGCTCGGCAAAGGGGATGTACAGGTGCAGGCCGCCGCTCCAGCTAGAGCGAATCAGCAGGGTGCGGGTAATGCCGATGGTCTCTAGGGCGGCTCGAATCTGGGCGACGCCTTCGGGGGTGCAGTAGTCGCCGCCGGCATCGAGATCGAGCAGGGCGTAGCGGGTGTCGTGGGTGAAGCGGACGCCGATTAACTGGTTGGCGTCTTGCCAGTGGCTCCACAGCACCCGAGGCCGCAGCGGGTAGGTGCTGATGGTCGTCCAGGCGGCTTTGGTGGTGGCATCATCCGGCAGGTCGGCGCGGATGAAGTTCCAGGGATAGTGGCCAAAGATTTCACACAGCCGCTGGCCTGTGGGATCAGCGGGAAGGGGTTCAGAACGGGGAGTCCTACCAGACTCCTCGCCCCATCCTATGGATGCGGTCATGGGGGCTTCTCTCTCCTAAAAAAGAGCAATGGGTATTGCCCCGAGAGAGATCCGGTGTTACCATAGCCGCATAACTTTTACTGCGCGACTCGGGAACTGGTCCTCTCGGGTTTTCGCTTTTTAAAGAGCCGGTGGCATTTGCTGCCGGTTCTTTTTGCCTATTAAGGGTCTGGTCAGGACGCTTAATACTGATAAACGCGATCGCCAGGGGGTCAACCCAGCGGGGCGTCAATCATTGCCGGATCATAGTACAGGTGTCTAAGCCGGACAAGGCAAACGCTAAAAATTGGGTTTGATGGGTGTTTTTGGGTTGGTATCGGCCTCCTAACGTGCAACAAAAGACTGTAGTTACCGCTCCGTTTGCGGTAGTTGCCAGGGCTCTAGACCAGCGTCGAAGAGCTGCTGTTCTAGTTGGGCTACTTGTTTGTGCAGGGCATCGTGTTCTGCATAGGCTTTACCTTGATCAGAAGTTTGTGGCGTGTAACTACTGACCTGTAAGGCTTTGAAGGCATTCAGGCGCAAAAAGTTTGATCCGTTCTGCTGAGCAGTCCCAACCGCCTCAGCCACGCTGGTGATGCTCATCCGGCGACTACTATCGGGCACTTGAAACCCAGCGATCGCCAACGGGCCGATCGCAACCGCAGTGCGTTTGGCCTTGTTTCCGGTGGTCATCCTGCCACCCTCTGCCACAGCTGGGCAATCTGAGCCAGCATGGTCTGAAACGTTTCGCGAAAAGCCCGGTGCTCACTTTCGTTAAGAGCTCGCTCGCGATCAGACTGCTCACGAGCTGCCCGCATTTCTGCCCGGTCGGCCCTAGCTTCAGCTAGGAACACCTCAAACCGCTGATCGGCTTCAGTCTTATGCTGTTCAGCCCTCTGCCGATCTGCCCTAGCCTCTTCCAGCAGGGTGTTAAAGCGCTGATCGGTTTCCTGTTGCTGCTGCCCCAGGTTTGCAATCATCTGCACGGTGTCGGTGATCGCCTCCTCCATGCGCCGGTTGGTACTGGCAGCCATGGAGCTGCTAACCTCTTCAGCTTCAGCAATGCCATCTTCAATGCGAGATGACCATGCCTCAATGGCGCGAGCGTTGCTTTCGGTGATTTTCTCAGTACGGGCCAAGCCCTCAATGGTGGAGGCCAGCAGGGCTTCCATGCGGTCAAGTCGATCGCTGCTCTGGGTCACTGTTTTGCCTCCGATGGAATTTCCCCATTCTCCTTGGCAGCTTCAATAGCCCGCTCAATGAGCACAGCGATCATCTGCGACATAGAGCGCCGTTCCTTATCGGCTAGGGCCTTAAGGTCGTCTTTCAATTCTTCTTCGATGAACGCCGTAACAGTGACTTTTGCCATTTCAGCAGGGTTTGGGTCTGCAAACATCATACTCACCTATTCAAAGATCGAATCTTTCTAACTAATAGTAGCTAAACCTGCTACAAACCTAACAAGATTTGTTAGGATGTGCCGAGTCGCGAAACGGCATAGGTACAGGGCTGGGCCTAGTTGGCTCACTGTTTGCCGTGCCAACCGTGCCAAACCCCTACCTGCAACGGACTAAAGGACTTTTAGCTATGAGCGAACCCGTCAGCCTTCACTCGTTTTGCAAAGAGAACGGCAACTTACCCAAAACCAGCGTGCGCCGCTGGCTCAATGACAACGGCTACAGCACCAGCGACGGCCTTAGCCCCGCGACTGTAGAAGCTGCGCTCGCGCAGTTCTGCCCCGTGCCTGCACCCGCTGCGCCCAATATGGCTGGCTTGACCATCCATGCTGGCAACCACTGCACCACCATCGACTTGCCCAATTACCAAGGGCTAACCGTTGACCTAGGGCAATTTCGAGAGTCTGAGGCGCTGGTCATTGATGACCCATTGGCAGTGGCTGAGCAGTTTTTGCAGGCGGCCGACCTGATTCAAGGTGCACTGGCCGATGACCTGGCCGCCCGCGAGCAGCGGCTACGGGCCACAAAGCAGGCCCAAGGTGCGATCGCAACCAAGGCGCAGGAGTTAGCCCTAGAGCAGCGCCTCTACCGCTTACAAACTGCGCAGATTGACCAGGCGCAAACCGACGAAACGACCGCTTTAGCCGATGCCCTGGCGCAACTGCAAAGCCTGGGAAAGCCCACCGAGGTCGATACCGCTGCCTAAGTCTGATAGCTCTGGCTACTGCTGGGGTCGCGATCGCGCTTTTCATCGCCCACTAAAAACCCCCAGCCGGTTGGCAGACCAGGGCTGGGGGCCTTGCCCGAAAACCATCACGTAAACGGACACCGACATTATGAAACCGATCCACGGGGTATTCGCCCTGACCATCATTGGCACCGCAATACCCAGCCTCAGCAATATCGGCAACTTCACCTCAAACGTCAGCACTGCCCGGGCCGAGGCTGGCCGCATTGGGCAGGACATGACGGAGCTACAGCTGGCTCAGCAGGAGCAAGCGCAAAAAAACGAGGTCGCCCTCGCCCGCTACCAATCGGGTTGCATCCCGGTGGTGAGTGCTGATCAGCAGCGCTACGTCTCCCTCATGCTCAACACCCCGGTGCTCGACAGCGCCACCGGTCAACCCATCCCGGTGGGCTCTATCGTCTGCGATGCCCACGGCAACACCGGAGTCATTACCGACGATGACAGCGACCCCAACACCCCAGGGCTAACCCAAAAGATGGCCTTCACCGGCGATAAGGCAATCGTTGACTGGCGACTCAACCAGTACCAGGGGGCCGCCTACTACATGCCCTCCAACTAAGCCCAGCAACCCTTTAGAGGCTCAACCCATGACCACCTACTACACTAAAAAACGCTCAACCCGTGCCCAAAACTCAGGGGC
>DASQNN010000595.1:0-1701 GCA_035644955.1 Nodosilinea sp.
ATGGCCCGACCCAAGACTTTTTGCGATCGCTCTTGCAGACCCTGCCAAAGCCAGAAGCAATCTTGGCAATTTCAGCCCACTGGCCAACGGCCCAGCCCACTGTCAGCACCGCCGAGCAGCCCAAGACCATCCACGACTTTGGCGGCTTTCCCCAGGCGCTCTACGAGTTGACTTACCCCGCCCCAGGCCGTCCAGAATTGGCAGAGCAGGTGATATCTAGGCTCACCGAGGCCGGGTTCTCGGCTGGTATAAATTGCGATCGCGGCTTTGACCACGGCGTTTGGACACCGCTGATGTTGGCTGTCCCAGAGGCCACCATTCCCGTGGTGCCGCTCTCTATTCAACCCCACGAAACGCCGCTGCACCATTACCAACTCGGCAAAGCCCTCGCCCCCCTGCGGAATGAAGGCGTCCTGATTTTTGCCAGCGGTGCCGCCACCCACAACCTAGGGGCCTTTGACGGCAATTACGATGCCCTACCGCCCGCCTGGGCCGTGGCTTTTGATGACTGGCTGGCCGAGGCTGTCGCCGCCAACGATATTCAACGCCTACTCGACTACCGCCAGCACGGCCCCCACGCCGTCCAAAACCACCCCACCGAAGAGCACCTGCTGCCCCTGTTTGTGGCTCTCGGCGCCGGCGGCCCCGGCGAGCGCATCCACCACGGCTTCACCTACGGAGCCTTTAGCATGGCGGCCTATGGGTTTGGTTCAGTCGCCCAAGCCGCCTGAGGGGCGATCGCCCAGGGGCATTACCTGGTGAAAGTTGCGGTAGTCGATCGATCGCCGCCCGTCGGGGGTTTGGCCCAAAATATCCACGAAACGGTGGTGCCAAAGAATTTCTTCGGCTACAAACGAGTGGCGGGCGTGGATAGTCTGCGACAGGGTTTCATCCATGCCGGTAAGGATGATGACGATCTCACCGCCCACCGCAGCCAGCGAGGCTGAGGTTTCACCGTAGAGCGGGCTGTCAGGGGTAATGGCGTGCATGGCCGTCCAGCTGAGGGCAAACAGGGGGGTTTGAGCCCGTACCAGGGGTAAATCATAAAAGCGACGGAAAAACTCGCCCTCGGCGGTGGTTTCATCGCGCACTAGGGTTACCCACAGACGGGCTTCGAGAATGCGGTTCCGGCGCTGGTTAGCGGCCCGAAACATCAGCGTTGGCACCCCATCGCAGGGGGCTACCACCGCGCACTGGCTGAAAATAACTCGCGATCGCGGCAGCGAAACCCGGGCGAAACACAGCCCTGTCGCCATCGCCAGCAGCATCAGGCCGATAAACGCTTCAAAGAGCACCAGCCAGTTGGCGTAATTGGTCTGGGGGTACATGGCCCCATAGCCAATCGAAGCCATAGTCTGCACGCTAAAGAACAGCGCGTCTACAAAGGAGCCGGGGCGGGCGTTAGCGATCCCGCCGTCGCGGGCCAGGTAGGCCAGAGCAAACAGAGCATTGATGGCTAAATAAGCCAGCGCCAGCACCAGCACAAAAGCTGGCCACGACAGCGTCAACAACCGATGGTAAAGGTCATCCCAGGGCGATCGCACCTCACCCAGCCGTACAACAGTTGGAGTTTCGCCATCTCGCGTCACTATGCGCTGGGAAGACCGTCGCTTGGATCTGAGCAGCATAGGTTAACCGCTTTGCAGAGAAAACTACGGTCATTCCCAGCATACTCCCGCTGACGCCAGTCTAAAGCACCAA
>DASQNN010000596.1:0-2677 GCA_035644955.1 Nodosilinea sp.
GATTTGTATTGCGCTGTTGCGATCGCCTATTTTTCCAAAGAGGGTTGCTAAACACAGGTAAGAATCAAAATTCAACATCTCTCGTAAGGGCAAACGGCCGTTTGCCCCTACCGAAAATCGTGCTTCAATTCAGCAACGCCTTATTTTTTGAGCGGGGCGCTAGTTTCGCCCTGGAGAATGGTTTGGTTGATGGTCAGCTGACGGGTATCCATCGTGTGCATAAACAAATCGGTCGACAGGGCTTGCTCGACGGGATAGACCCCAGGGCGCTTGAGTTTACCCTTTAGCATGAGTTCTGCAATGCTGCCTGTGCCCAAGCCGGTGGCGATCGCAGCGCTTTCGTGGGCAAAGGTGCTGACGTAGTGGGTGGCCATTCCCCCCTTTTGCCCCTTGATGTCGCAGCGCATGGCGACCCCGGTGCCGCTAAAGGGGTCGGTTACATTGGTCATCGAGTGGCTCACGTGGGCCAAAAACTCAACGGTTCGCGGGCTGCGAAGCACCATGGGCGGTAGCCAATGGGCCATGGCCCGGGTGGCGTGGTTATAAAAATCGGGCACCACCCCAAATTTAGTGATCACGCTGTTGGCCGGAAAAGTTTGCTGCAGGGTGATCGCCTCGGGCATGTCGTACCAGTAGACACCGGCTCGACCATAGGGGGCTGGAAACTCCAGCATTTCTCGCTCGGTGTAGGGTTTCACCACCTGCCATTTGCCGTTCAGCCAGGCTTGGAAGGGGTGTTGCAGACCAATAAAGGTGGTTCGCATCACCGTAACCCCTGCCCCGCCCGATCCAGCGACAATGTAGCTCAGCTGGATGGAGTCGGTCTCATCTAGGGCTTCTACCCCCTGGCGCACCATGCTGTTAGAAATGCCAGGAAATACCCCGGTATTGATAACTGCCGTCACCCCGGCCGCCTCAGCCTGGGCATGCATGGCCAGGGCTTTGAGAGTAAAGCTGCGTTCATCGCTGACGTCGGTGTAGTCGACCCCCTGTTCAATACAGGCGCGCAAAACATTGCCATCCCGGTAGTGAAAGGGACCTGCGGAGTGAACTACCAGATCAGCCTTCGACACGATGGCTGCCACCTCCTGGTGGTTAGACAGATCTAGCAGCTGAAACTGCACCTTAGACCCCAGCCGCTCTAGGGCGGTTGCACCTAGCTGAGGGGTACGTCCGGTAATGGTTACTTCAGCGTCGGTGTGGGCCAAAATATCTTTAGCAATGCTGCCACCAATCCGTCCACAGCCGCCGATAACAAGTACTCGTTGCATAGTTCGTGGGTAGTATCTGCCAGTCGTATCTACAGCAGAAAGCCGGCGAAAGACAACTTAGAGGTGGTAGCTGAGGTCAACATCATCAACATAATGCGATCAGCATCTCTCGTCTGTCTTTCTATCCGAAGACTCTGTACTGCTGCTGCTAGGTCAAGCTATGCCGGAGTAGGGTCGAAAAGATGGTGCTGAAAGCGGTTTTAAACCCTGCCTTGCACGGTTCGAAACGTAGCCATCCTTTAGATATGCCGACGCAAATTACACCTAGACGATACTTAAAAGTTTAAAGGGTTATCACCTCTCCCTCCTCCTACTTAGGAGGGAATAGCCTTTGAAGGCATTGGGGATCAGCTGATTTGCTTGCGCAGGAGTTCTGTCTGATCGGCCAACTTTTCTCCACCTGTCTCTGCAAGGGCCCTAATGTACTTATACTTAAACTTGTCTAGGGCATCCACCAAATGCGATTCGATTTTGTGAATGGTGTTGTGCTGGCTCAAGGCCTCTGCAATCGCATCGCGTAGATGGTGCTGTAGACGCGTTGTGATCTCGGCCCCCTCTGAATCTGACAGGGCATTGGCCATACTGCGGTAAAACCCCTGGGCTACTGTGGTTGACAGCTGTTGAATCGCGTGAGTAGAAATTTTGTCCAATCCTGGCAGGTGATTTAACTGGGGGTATCCCGGCATCTGCTCTAGGGTTTTGGCCAGGCTATGCTGCACCAAGTCTTCGATATCGGGCTGAATCTGCGGCAGTATTTGATGCATGCCAACACCGTAGAGGTGATCGGCGATCGCGGTGATTTCTTCCTGGGCAATCACGTCAATCGAATCACTCTGGTCTGAGGTAGAGACTATGGAGGACACCCAGTTCAGCAACTCCCCCTGACGGATGGAATCCTGCATTTGCTCAATAATTTCAACCCCGGCAATGCCGGCCAGGTCGGCCCCAACGGTGACAACAACATCTCGCTGGGCCTCTGCTTGCACGGGCTCTAGATTGAGTAAGTCAACCTGATATAACCGTAGCGCTACCGGAAGGACGCGCGCTACGCGCCAGAAGGGGAGCAGCAAAAACAGGTCATACCAGCGGCGCATCCCAGCTTCTACCCAAGTCAGACTGCGGTTTCGGCGATGGGTAGCCGCAATTCGAGCCCCGATGTCTAGCGCAAAAAGGAGCACAAAGGGCAGATCTAGCAGCCAGAAATAATTGGTTGGAGCACCCCAGCGGTTGATGCTGCGATAATAGTTGGCCTGGAAAAAAGGATGAATTTGGCTATCCCAAAACGCAAGTTCTGACTGCCATCCCTGCTGTTCTAAATAATCTGCGCTCCAAAACTGAGCAAAGGCGTCTTGGGTCAAGGGTTGCGCCGTTCTGGCCTGGATAGCTTGCTGAATGGTGACCAAGGC
>DASQNN010000597.1:0-2206 GCA_035644955.1 Nodosilinea sp.
ACGCGGCGATCGCCGCCATCGGCCCCCACCACATTGAGCCGCTGAAATGGGTAGCTACCCTCATAAAAGGCCAACCGAGTACCGTCGGGAGACCAGGCCAGGGGGCTGCCGGCAGCGCCGTAGGTGCCAGGGGTTTGGGTAATGCGGCGGGGGCGACTAGCGTCTAGGACTTTGACAAAGATATGCCCACCGGTCACATAGGCAAACCGGCTGCCGTCGGGGGCCAGGTACAGGTCAGATTCCAGGGTTTCAGGCAAACCGCTAAGGCGGGTTAGCTCTCCGGCGGAGCGGCTGAGGAAGAGATCGACCTGGCCCTGGGTACCGGCGATGGCAGCGGGGCAGAGCTGCTTAATCACCAGTGTGTCGCTGTTCCTCTGCCACAGCAGATCAATGGCAGGAGGGCGCTGGCAGTCGCTAGCAAACACCAAGTCTGGCGTATCTGCTTCAGGCCCAATGCGGTAGACCTCGCCATAGTTTTGCACCACCGCCAGCCGTTGCCCGTCGCTTGACCAGGCCAGGGCATTGAAGGCTTGATCGGTTTCTGCCAGCAAAGACTGGCGATCGCCGCCCTCGGGCTCCAGCCGAAATAGCCCCTCTGGGGTGGCAAAGGATAAATCGGCCGCATGACCCGCCGTCAGGGTCAACGCCATGAGCCCAGTCGTTAGCACCGCTACAGAGGGTTGAATCACAGTTCTAGGTCCTTGAGCATTCTATTGGTGATCATAGCCATAGCCGGGTCTGCTATGCCCAAAGGTTGAGCAATCAGTTGGGCCAGCCGGGCGATTCGTCAGCGTCCGGTTTCTGAGATGCTAGAAGCATTGCCCCCTGTGCCTGCCCCCTGTGAGTGACCGGTCATGGCTATAAACCTAGCCGCGACCGGTGAGGCAGGGCACTGTCACCGGTACTGTATATTTTCTTGATCCCATGACCGTCATCAGCCTGTTTTTTGTATTTTTAATTTTTTCGTCGATTCAGCCGGCCATTCAGCGCCGCATGGTGGAATCTCGGCGGTTAAATGCCATTCGCAATCTAGAGCAGCAGCGGGGTAGCCGGGTCATTTTGCTGATTCATCGGCAAGAGTCGATCAGTCTGCTGGGGATTCCCATCTCTCGCTTTATCAACATCGAAGATTCTGAGCAAATTTTGCGGGCCATTCGCCTGACCCCCGCCAACGTGCCCATCGACCTGGTCTTGCACACCCCGGGGGGGTTGGTGCTGGCCACCGAGCAGATTGCCCGGGCTCTGATTCGCCACAGCGCTAAGGTGACGGTATTTGTGCCCCACTACGCTATGAGCGGCGGCACCATGCTGGCCATGGCCGCCGACGAAATTGTCATGGACGAAAACGCTGTGCTGGGGCCGGTGGATCCACAGTTGGGCAATGTAGCGGCCGCCAGCATTCTCAGCGTGCTAGAGGCCAAACCGCCCGAAAAAATGGATGACCAAACTCTGATCACCGCCGACGTAGCCCGTAAAGCCATTGACCAGGTACAGCGATTTGTGCGCACCCTGCTAGAAGATGCGATTCCCCGCCAAAAGGTCAACCCCGTTGACATCGACAAAATTATCGATCGCCTCACCACCGGCCGGGTCACCCACGACTATCCCATTTCGATGGAGGAAGCCACGGACATGGGCCTGCCGGTGACCGGCGGGCTACCGCTAGAAATTTACGGCCTGATGGATCTCTACCCCCAGCCGATGATGGGACGACCCACAGTGCAGTACATCCCCATGCCATACCAGCCGCCGGCGCTGCCCACGGGCACAGGGCTGTCAGACTGAGCCGCCAGTGGAGGATGGCCGGGGGCGCTAGGGCGCCAGGTAGTCGACGATGGCCTGGGCAACGTGATGGTTGCCGTCTTTGGCGATCGCGGCTGCTCGGCGCGGCGGGTGCAGGGGCTGGGTTAAAAACTCCCACTCGCCTTCCAAAAACTCTGCTGGGGTCAAGACTCGGTGCCAGCTGTGGTCCTGCATGGCGTTGACCAATACCGGGCCTTCGGCAAAATCGTCGCGGGTAATGGTAATGATCGGCAGGTCGAGGCGACAGGCTTCAGAAAAGGTGCTAAACCCCGGTTTTGACACCACCCGGCTGCACAGGGGCATTACGTCTACCGGGCGAAACCCCTGACGGGGCACCTTCAGCAGGTTGGGCAGCTCAGGGGCATGGTCATCAAAGGTGAGAAACTGCCAGTCAGAAAACTGA
>DASQNN010000598.1:0-1618 GCA_035644955.1 Nodosilinea sp.
TTGACCAAAATGCCAATGCCCACCAGGGCTACTACCGCCCCGGCCACCGCCCGGGGGCTGACCCGATCGCCCAGGGCCGCCGCCAGGGGCAGCACAAACAGCGGGCTGGTGGAGGTCAGCGCCTGGGCTATCCCCGTCGCCGCGTATTTGAGGGCCATTTGCTGAAGGTAAATAGCCATGTAGGTGCCCAGCACCGCCGCCAGGGCGACGCCCGCCAGTAGACGGAGCGATCGCAGCGGCCTCAGGGCTGCGGCCACTGGCCCCTGATAGCGCAAAATACCGAGAATAATCACGCCGCCTCCCGCCAGCCGCAGCAGCGAACTCCACAGCGGATCGACCGCCGTGTCGGCCAGCACCGCCCGCGACATCACTGCGCCCGTCGCCTGACCCAGGGCCGCCAGCCCTCCATAGATCACGCCTCGGTAGTCGACTCGGCCGGGGGTAGCACCCTCGGGCACTCGTTCCGCAATCACCCACACTACCCCCGCCAGGGTGAGGGCGATCCCCAGCCAGGCGCGGAGGCTCAGCGCCTCCTGCAAAAAGACCAGGGCCAGCAGGGCGGCTATGGGCGGCGCCAGGGTTTCGAGCAGCAGCGCCCGCCGGGGCCCCAGGCGGTTAATGGCGGCAAAGTAAGCGGTGTCGCCCAGGCCAATGCCAATCACGCCGCTGAGGGCGAGGATGCCTACCCCCAAGCGGTCCAGGCCAGCGGCGCTCTGCTCCAGCAGCCCCAGGGTAAGGGCAAGCAGCCCCAAGGCGATCGCCCCCTTGGCCAGGTTGAGCACCAGGGGCGGCAGCGCCTTGCCCAGCCGCCCAAACATAACCGTGGCGATCGCCCACAAACAGGCCGCCATTAGTGCCGCTAGCTCACCCCGCATAAGTTATGGGGCCGATTTTGGTCGAACCCGATCAAATGTTTTGGTAATGCCACCATAGCGGAACCCAACAGAATCTTTACACTTCTGCTCGGGGATTGTGCTGATCGACGGCGCGATCGCCGTAGAGAGAACCAAGACAGACTGACCATTCCTAGGAAATTTTGAGTATGCGTGTCTGGGCTCTAGCATCATGCGGTGGGCTACTGGCTTTGACGGCCTGTAGTGCCGAACAATCTAGTTCACCTGACCTGGGCGCTGCCCCTACCGGCGGCAACGACGCTGCTGAGGTCAACGCTCACTCAGGGCTGCGGGCAACGGCCTCTAGCCCCATGGCTCGCCCCGAGCTGCGCCCCCAGCAGGGGGCGCCCAATCGGGCTCGCTTTAGCCCACGAGCGGGACGTCCTGCGCCAAGGGCAGGGGGGGCGAACAGTCCCAATCAAACGCTACCCCAGGCCTCTCAGCTGCGCGAACGCCTGCAGCGTCTGCGGGCCCAGCAGGGGGCAAGGCTGTCGCCCAGTACCTCCACCGTCCCAGCGCCCCAACCCGCCGTTCTGACCTCCAGTACTCCAGCGCCGGTTGCGGTAAATTTTACCGAAGTGCTGGCCACCCCTGGTGAAGCAGTGCCTGCCGTCGCCAACCCCGACTCTAGGGCCAGTTTTTCTGTGCCGGCTCCGGTGGTCACCGCCCTGCCTACTCCGTTTCGTCCTACCGCTCGTTCCAATGTCGCGGCTCCCGAGACGGGG
>DASQNN010000599.1:0-2213 GCA_035644955.1 Nodosilinea sp.
TTGGGGATGACCACGATCGCCTGGTAGGGCGCGATCGCCACGGGCCAGACAATGCCGTTTTTGTCGTAGGACTGCTCCACCGCCGCCTGGGCCAGGCGCGACACCCCCACCCCGTAGCAGCCCATCACTAGAGGCAGCTCGGCCCCAGTTTCGCTGGTGTAGGTGGCCCCCAGCGCCTGGGAATATTTGGTGCCGAGCTGAAAGATGTGGCCGATTTCAATGCCGCGCGCGGTTTTTAGGGTTTGGCTGGGGTCGTGCAGGGCGCGATCGCCCGCCGTCGCCTTGCGCACGTCTACCACTTTTTGGGGCAGCGTAAACGCTTGGCCCCAGTTGCCGCCCACGGTGTGGTAGCCCGACTCGTTCGAGCCGGTGACAAAGTTTTTCAGGTCGGTGGCGGTGCGATCGACTAGGCGCAAAAACGTCGCCTCCAAATTCTTGCTGCCCTTAATATAGTCATCCTCCAGGTTGGGGGCCATATAGCCCAGGGGCAGGGGCTTGGCCGCCCACTGGCGCTGGGCATCTTCGTCGGGCACGCCCAGGGTTAGCAGCGTGGTGCCGCCATAGTCGGCGGCCAGCTTCGTGAGTTCGTTGGTAAGTTTCACCTCGTTGACATCCTGATCGCCGCGAATGCTGACGATCACCAGCACCACTTTGCCGCTGTCAAACACGGCCTGATACAGCACGTTCTTAACGATCTGGGTGGGTGAGCACTTGAGAAACTTGGCCAGCGACTCGATGGTGGGGGTGTTGGGAGTCTCCAACTTTTCAAACTTGCTAAAGGTTGAAGGCACCGCATCGACCGGGCGCGACACGGCCTTCTCCACGTTGGCGGCATACTTGCCGTCTTCGGTGTAGAGCACCTCGTCTTCGCCCGCCTCGGCCAGCACCATAAACTCCGTCGAGCCCGACCCGCCGATCGCTCCCGAATCCGCATCCACCGCTCGAAACTCCAGCCCGCAGCGGCGCAGAATGTTGCTGTAGGCGGTGTACATTTCCTGGTAGGTCTCTTTGAGGCTGCTCTCGTCGGTGTGGAACGAGTAGCCGTCTTTCATAATGAACTCGCGGCCGCGCATCAGGCCAAAGCGGGGCCGAATCTCATCGCGAAATTTGGTCTGAATCTGGTAGAGGTGCAGGGGCAGCTGCCGGTAGGAGCGAACCATGTCGCGAGCGACGGCGGTGATCACCTCCTCGTGGGTGGGGCCGAGGCTGACCTCCTGCTGACGGCGATCGGTCAGCGAGAACATGATGCCCTCGGCCTTGGTGTAGGTGTCCCACCGGCCCGACTCACGCCACAGCTCAGCCGGTTGTAGCTGGGGCAGCAGGCACTCCTGGGCCCCCGTGGCGTTCATCTCGTCGCGCACAATGTCGGAAATTTTGTTCAGCACTCGCCACAGCAGAGGCAGGTAGGCGTAAACCCCGCTGGCAATGCGACGCATGTACCCCGCCCGCAGCAGCAGCTTGTGGCTAGGAATCTCGGCCTCTGCCGGATCTTCCCGCAGGGTGACAAACAGCATTTGGGACAGTCTCATGGCCTTTGGGATCTACTTAGTAGGGGCGTTATACCCGTCTAGAATAGAACATTGCGGCGGAGACAACAGCGCAACTTTATCAGTGCATCCTTGTCACCGGCCGCCACCGCCAGTCCCCGCTTAGGGCACCTCCACCCCCGAGGCGGTTTGGGAATAGACTTTTTTCTGTCGCATTAGCTTTAAACCCAGGCCCAGCAGTCCTGGTAGCAGGGCCGGAGTTGGTAGCGCCACGGGCTCGGCTTCTTTTTCCACCGCAGGTGGAGCAGGAAGCGTAGCCGGGGCATTCGCTCCTTTAACTGTCGGCGTTGGTGGGGCCTTCGGTGGTGCTGGCTGGGCAGCAGCGGTACGCCCCCCTCGGTTGAGGAGGTTATAGATGATCACAGCGATGATGGCCATCAGCGCCAAGGAAAAGAACCCGTCGGAAGTATCCCCCGGTTCCTTTTGAGATTGGTTGGCGGGGGAGTTATTAACGGCAGATGGCTCACTTTTGGTGGAAAAAATGCCGATCGCCAAGTCTGGTTCTTCCGCTTGAGCGCCTGACGCCAGGAGTTTATTTTTAGCAGAGCGGGACGGAGCTACCGGTGAATCTTTCAGCTTGAACTGGTACTCTTTTTCGAGGTTTGAGCTGTCGGCAACATCGGCGATCGCGCCGGCCTAAACAGGCAAAATTCGAGTAAATCCTAA
>DASQNN010000600.1:0-6976 GCA_035644955.1 Nodosilinea sp.
GCTAATACCCAGGGCCAGTCCCAGGGCTGGGTCTTGGCCTCTGGCACGACCCAAATGTGCTCAAACAGGCCCGGTTGTCCCCATCGCTGTGCTCCCTCAGCGGTCGTCACTAGCCCCCTGGGCACCGGCTGCTGAAAGTATCGAAAATTTGGGTCCAGATTGCCCGAGGGAGACCAGACGATCTGGATTGGCTGATCCGCCAGCCCCCGCTGGCAGCGCTGGGCGATGAGGTCAGGCTGGTTCACGCTGAGGGTGGTGCCGTAGGCCCGCAGGGTGCCCCCTCCAAACAGCACCCCATCCGCTGCCGCTACCCGTGCCTCTAGGTGGGCCAGGTCGGCGGGGGATGAAAACCGCGCGGCACCACGCCGGGCATCGGCAATTTTGCCGTCTAGGCTCATGGCCAGCACCAGAGTGGTATAGGGAATGACGGGCTCAGAGTCGGGAGCGATCGCCAAGGCTAAGGGCCTTTAGTAACTCGTTTAGTTTACCGCAGGCATGGTACCGCCTAAATCCCAGCTGCGGTGGCAAACCCAGCCCTGGTTGGGCGCTCGCTGGTAAAACCGCATTTCCCACTGGGTGGGGGTCTGGCAGTCAATAGCGGCTTCGGCCTGGGCTACGACGGCGTTGACCTGCTTTTTGTCGACGCCACTGGCCAGGGGCATACCCAAATCATGCTGAATGCGGAGGGGCATTTTGCGGGTAGGCGACTTAACGGTGCAGGCAAAATTTACCATTACCTGCTTTAGCCAGGGAGCCGTAATAGCCATTTCACAGCCGTCAGGCTTGGTTACCAAGCCATCCATGGTGACCACCGGGGATGGTCGAGACTTTAGGCCTCGGTTAAAGGCGCGATCGAGGCTTTGGGTGTAGACCGGGGCCGAGCTGCCCTGTTCTTCAAACCCTTCAACTAGCGTAAAACCAGGCACAGCGCTATGGGCACCCTTGCCTCCAGGGGCATCGTCACTCTGGTTCAGAAACTGCTTGATTTGCTCAGCCAGGGTTCCGGTTGGGCAAACGAAAATAGCAAACTTGGTCATAGCATTCCCAGAGAAACAACGAACTGGGAAGTACGGTATTGCGCCTGCTCTAGCCCATCTGGCTAAATACAGACGCTAGGTATAGAGGCAGGCCAACGACTATACCTCTATATAGCAGCTTAGGCTATGAACGCTCAAATATTATTAATAGAGCGTTATTCTTAAGAATTTGCCTAGGCTTAATTCCCGATTGTCAATCCATCAAACTCGGACAAATCAGGGTTTAATACCAAATCCCGCATGAATACCCCCGATTTGTAGGGGCGTAACATGCTACGCCCCCACGGGGTTCCTGATGATGAATCGGGTTTACCAAATCGGATTTGGTATAAGGCCTAGGTGTCAGAGGCAAGGTTTCGCGTTACACCCTGCCTCTGACACCCTGGATCCTCTTAGTTTCCTGTCGCTTTTGGCGGGGAATTGCGAGTCTTGACTATCGATGGGGTGCGTCAAAGGCATTGTCGATGTAGTCTTGCAGCACCAGGTAGCGAGACTCGTCAACAGACAACTGCTGCGCTGGGTTAGAGCCAGCCGGCAGCGCCTGTTGCTGCCCCCCGCGGCTTTGACAGGCTACCAGGGCTATGTCAAAGCGGCAGGTGGCCTCCGCCCACTGGGGGTGCTTGAGTAAATAGAGCTGAGCCGTCTTCCACAGCTTGGCCTGCTTACTGCGGGTAATGGCCATCAGGCCGTAGGCATCCCAGTTGCCCTGGCTGCGGGTTTTGACCTCCACAAAGGCGAGCTGGCCGCCGGGGTTGCTGGGGCCTTTGGCCATGACCAAATCTAGCTCGCCCCAGCGGCAGTGCCACTGGCGATCGCACTGGCGCCAGCCCTGGGTTTGCAGCCAGTTGGCCACCAGGGTTTCTCCCAGGGTGCCCAGCTCGGTTTTGCTCAAGTCGGCGGTCATAGGAGGCTCCTTGGGCAGCAGCCTCTATCGTGCCCAAATATTGGTCCAAGGAGTAGGGTGCGATCGCCCTAGCGATAATTTGTAAACTGAACCGCCACCGGCCAGTCTTCCTGCTTGACCAGCTGCATGGCCTGCTGGAGATCGTCTTTAGATTTGCCTGTCACCCGCACCGCATCGCCCTGGATGGCGGCGGTCACCTTCTTGAGGTTGTCGCGAATGAGCTTGGTAACCTGCTTAGCCATCTCCTGCTCAATGCCCTTTTTAAGGGTCACGACCTGGCGCACGCGGGTGCCGCTGGCGGCTTCCACCTCGCCGTACTCAAAAATTTTCAGGGAGAGATTGCGCTTAGCTGCCTTTTGGTGCAGCAAATCTTTCACCGCATCCAGGGTCATGTCGCTGGCGGTCTCGATGGTGATGCTGTCTCCCCCCAGGTCGAGGGTGGTCTTGGTGTCCTTCAGGTCGTAGCGGCCGGTTACGTCTCGCCGGGTTTGGTCGAGGGCGTTGACCAGCTCTTGGCGATCAAAATCGCTGACAATATCAAAGGAATAGCTAGAAGCCATAGGACAATGTTGGGTACCTGCGCACCAACAGACTACATCAAGGCCGACCGACAGCTCAAGAAATAGAGGGTAAACGTGCTCAGGTTGGCCACGGCAAACATCAGCGATCGCCCGATCGGCAGGTTGAAAATGTAGGCCGCTGGGTACAGGGTGCGCGCGATCAGGTAGGCGATCGCGGCCCCAAAGGCCAACTCCGACTGCTGCTGGGTAACGTAGGCCATCAGCGCCGCAGGGGCGTACAACGTAATTGACTCAAAGGCATTTTCATGGGCCCAGGTGGCCCGCTGCGCGTAGGCAGGCAGCTGGGCCAGCATCGCTCGGGGGGCCGCCTGGTCGTAGCCCACCGCAAAGCGCCCATAGCCTACCACCAGAAAGGGCAGGTATACCAGCAGCGCCGCCAGCCCAATGCTGACCAGCAAAAAACCGGGCATGGACAACACAGATGCCATTTCTAATCGAAGTAAAAGAGGGTCACAATTTTGCGCTGGTCTTCCGCATCCTGGCAGGTTTTAAGCAGGGTGTGGCTGTCGTGGAAGGCAAAGCAGACTAGCTGCTGGCAGCGAGAGATAATCTCCTGGTTACACAGGGCACTAGCCTCGGCCAGAGCCATGGCGTCGTTGGCGGGGTTTTCTACCAGGTGCATCACCTGTTCCAGCTGGTCCCGCGACTCGCGGGGCTGGCGGGCAAGGCTCTGGGGCAAGATGACCGTCAGCAGGTTGGGGTCGGCCTCCATGGCTCCCTTGATGGCCGCGGAGTTGGTGCCGGTGGCCCCCGAGGTGATGATCCGGTTGCCCCCCAGGGCCAGGGCGTAGGTCATCAGCTCAATGAGCTGCTGGTGGGTAATCGGCACATGGCGCGACCCCAAAATGGCTACCCGCTTGGAACCCGACTGTTGAATGGCCGCGAGTTCCTGCAAAAACGTGTCGACTTTAGCGGATTCGAGCGACGCTTCAATAGACTGACTCAAAGGCTGCACCGACTGCGAGAATAACGCGCTTAATTGTATCAGAAGGCGAGGGTAAGGCTACATGTCGCCTCACCCTCAAATGGTCTAGCTAGCCGACACGGGCAGCTTGAGGTCGAGCAGCTGTAGCAGCCGGTCCATATCAAAGTGGGCCGCCACCAGCCCTTGAATGCACCGTACCTTAACGGGCTCGTGCAGCCGCACCTGGCCAAACAGCTCGTCGATGCGCTCGACGGTAGACAGGGTGTCAGAGTCAACCGAGACAATGGGTACCTCCAGATCGGAGGCCCGCTCCAAAATTTCTGGGGTGGGGGGAATTTGACCCGTTAGCACCAGGCACTGGGTAGAGGTCTCTAGGGCAGCAAACTGAATATCGGTGCGATCGCCCCCGGTCACCACTGCCATGTTCGTGGCCTTGCGGAAGTAGCGCAGTGCCGAGTTCACGTTCATGGCCCCAATCGTCAGGGTTTCGACCATTAAGTCCAGGCGGTTGGGGCAGCACAGCACCTCGGCGTTGAGGCGGGCCACAATCTCGCGCACGGTGATGCTGCGCATGATCGGCGATCGCGGCAGCAGCGCCAGCACCGGAATTCCCTGGCTCTCCAAAAAGGGGCGGGCTAGCTCAGCACAGGCCTCCGCCGCGTCCGTGGGCACGTCGTTGACAATCACTCCAATCAGGCGATCGCCCAGCTGCGCCTTGGCCGCTAGCAGGCGATCGACCAGCAGCAGCGAGTCGTAGCGGGTGACCAGCAGCACCGACGCATCAATATCGGCCGCGATGTGGGCCACCGACAAGCTCAGCAGCGTGCCCTCGGTCAGGTCGCCGGGTCCTTCCAGCAGCAGCAGGTCTTCGCCCCGGTGCTCGGTGTAGCCCTCCAGACTGTAGGAAGCTGGAGCCTGGCCATTGAGCGCCAGGCGATCGGCCACCGTAGCCTCGGTCAACGAAATAGACGGTGGGTAAAACCGCGATTCCGACAGCTTCAGGGTATCGAAAATGAACTCTAGGTCAGGATCGGTCTCATCGCCGCCAGCGGAGCTGCCCATGGGTTTGCCAAAGCCAATATCCATGCCCGCTGCCTGCAGCTGGAGCCCAACACCCAGTAAGACCGCCGATTTGCCGCTGTACGACTCGGTTGAACCAATCACCAAACGTTTCGCTGAACTGGGCACGCTGCAACTCCTCCGTGGGGGTCAATGCACTGCTCTCTGAGCGCGGGGTACCGTCGCTAGCAGCAACCCAGCACCCCATGTATGACATCAGTAGGCACAGTACCACACCCATTCTGCCACCTTTAATGGGTGCCAGCGTCAGGCCTGGACAAAACCCTTTTCCCCAGCCGTTACAGAAGCCGTTACCTGCCGTCTAGTCATCCAAACGAAGAAGTTTTCGGTAAAATCCCTGGGAAAAGTCGGCCGGGCGCTTCTGTCGTAGCGCCACAATCACATCAAACAAAAAATCGACAAATTCAAAGGTTGCCATCGTGATCTCATAGCTGAGATCGCTATCGCCATCAAACTGCATGCGACAGCGGGTCAGGTCGGCGGGCAGCACTGACACATTCCAGGTGGCCACAAAGGCAATGCTGTCGCTGCCCTCAATCTGCCGCTCTCCCTCCAGATTGCCCTGCTTGTAGAGAGAAATGGCGTAAGGCAGCGCATTGCGTTTGTTGCCCTGGTAATAGGGCATGTAAACGCTGATATCTTGCTTGCCTGCTGGCTGAATTGCCTCAAACGTCAAACTCATGGGTCTGGCCTTAGGTCGAGTTTCAACAAACGATCAGTGCGGCGGTCATCGGGTTTAGCTGCCAAGGATACTAGATACCCGCCGCGCCTGATTGACCGATAATTCTTTACACACAGCTAGCATTCCCCAAGATGAGGCTGGGAGCATCACCAAAATTTTCTTGCAAAATCGAGGATGATAGACCTAGGCCAAGGGCGAGCCTGGGGTAAGGTATTCTCTCCGGTCGTGGCAACCTGGCCGTTGTCGTTTTTGTGGTGCTCCCTCCCTGAGTTCATGGCTGATATTCCTGAACGCTTTGCCGCCGGGCGCTTCTACACTCCGCTCAAAGAGTTGGAGATTGAAGATTTCCCGGGGTTTTCTGGTCGTCGGTCGAAGGCGGCCCTGACCTTGACTGTGCTGTGGGGCGCCACCGTTGTGCTGCACCTAGTGTCTTGGGGGAGTTGGGTGGTGCTTGGCCTGACGGCTATTTTAACCACCCATGCCCTGCGCATTTTGCTGGCCCGTCCTAGCCTGTCACCGGCGCCTCTCCCCCCTACGCCTCCTTCCACGGTAGAGCTAGAGCCTGGGGAGATTTGGCCCTACGTTTCTTTGCTGGTGGCTGCCAAAAACGAAGAAACCGTCATTGAACCTCTGGTTGCTGCCCTCTGTCAGCTCGAGTATCCCGCCGGTCGCTACGAGGTGTGGATTATTGACGACAACAGTACCGATGGCACGACCCGCCGCCTGCAAACCCTCGTCGATCGCTACCCGCAACTGCGGGTGCTGCGCCGCAGCACCGGGGCCAGCGGCGGCAAGTCGGGCGCCCTGAACCAGGTGTGGCCCGACACCAAAGGCGACATCATTGGCGTGTTTGATGCCGATGCCCGGGTTCCCAGGGAGATGCTGCGCCACATTGTGCCTTTGTTTGATCAACCTGGCGTGGGGGCGGTGCAAATGCAAAAAGCCGTTGTCAACCGAGCCAAAAACCTCTGGACCCGTGGGCAACAGGCCGAGATGGCCCTCGACAGCTACTTTCAGCAGCAGCGCATTAGTCTGGGCGGCATTGGAGAACTGCGGGGCAACGGTCAGTTTGTGCGGCGGGCAGCCCTGGCCCGGTGCGGTGGCTGGAACGAAGAAACGATTACCGACGACCTCGATTTGACCCTGCGCCTGCACTTTAGCGGCTGGAAAATTCAGTTTTTGCTTCATCCCCCAGTGGGTGAAGAGGGGGTCGAACGGCCCTTGGCCCTCTGGCACCAGCGCAATCGCTGGGCCGAGGGGGGCTACCAGCGCTACCTCGACTACTGGCGGTTGATTGTCCAACACCGGTTGGCGTCGGTCAAAACCTTCGACATGGCCGCTTTTTGGATGATTCAGTACGGCTTGCCTACGGTGGCTTTGCCAGACTTTGCGATGGCGGTACTGCGCCACCGGCTGCCGCTGTTTTTGCCGGTGTCGAGCCTGGCGCTGACCCTGTCGATGGTGGGTATGTTTTGCGGTCTGCGGCGCACCCGGCAGCAGGCCCTGTGGGTCAGCGGGCTGCAAACCCTCTGGGGAAATCTATACATGCTGCACTGGCTGCTGGTGATTGGTACTATGACGATGCGCCTGGCGGTGCGACCCAAGCGGCTGCGCTGGGTTAAAACTACCCACCTGGGCAGCGAAGACGATATCCAGGTGGACCTGCCCTAGGCCAGTTCTCTCAGGATTATTCTGCGATCGCACCCTATGCCCTGGTTCGTTAAAATCGAGAAAGGTGTTGTTAACAAAACCACCTTTGACCAGTTT
>DASQNN010000601.1:0-5009 GCA_035644955.1 Nodosilinea sp.
AACCTCAGCGCCGCAAGACTGGTGATAGCCAAACTGAAAGCTAATTTTTTACCATTTTACAGGGATGTTCAACCTCAATCTCCCAAAACCCAGCAAGCTCTTCTCTCTAAATCCAGAGGGGTTGGGCACTCCTTACACTGAAAGTCTTGCAAGTTATGCGATGCGCTTGGCAGAAGCCCATTGCATAGATATTCAGGATCTTATTGATCAATTCATTTATCCCCTTATTGGGCATCTATGGGAAGACGAGCAGGCTCAACCTAGAGTAGTCAAGGCGAGAAGGCCATTTATGCCTGCCACTCTCCATCCTTACTTCAACGTCAGCAAGTGGCTTGACATGTCTAACGAGACAAAATTCACTATTGCTGCTCTTTCAGTGCTTACCAAACGTAATGACATCTATTTACTTACCGTTTTACCTTTAGAGGGATATGTTAAGCAGGATTCTATCTTCCGCGGTATGCGGGCTTGGTGCTGCGGGTGTTATGAGGAGCAAAAGAATATAGGTAGACCAGTGCATGATCTCTTAATTTGGTCTTTTCGAGACGTTTGCATGTGTCTTCGTCATGAGCAGAGATTAAGGTCAGCATGTTACTGGTGCACTGCACGGCAGCCAGTGCTGAATTTCTACTCTAAACCCGGTTACTGCACGAAGTGTGGCTCATGGCTCGGGGATGGGTACAACTATCGGTCTGAAGCAACCTACCAAGATCAATGGAATGCTGAGGCTGTGGGCCATCTACTCACCAACTGGAATAGCTTCAAGCCTCATGCTAGCCAAAGGCAGCCAACTCTCCAGCGATTATTGGCTGGTAGTTATGAAACGAAGGATATAATGGGCAGCCTATTGAGGGGCATGTAATGCACGAACTCTGTCAAGCATATTTTGTCCACCCGTCTCGTCAAGGATAAGCTGTCCATTTCGGACAACTTATCCTTGACGTCACAGTTTGTCCTGGCAGCTCTCAGGGCTTGAATAGTTGCGTATACCGCAAACAATCAAGCGCCTGAAACTTTCTTCAGAAGGCACTTTCAGGAACCTTAGTTTTTGGCCGGACTAATTTTGGACTAAATTCCTGAGCCTTTTTGACCCCTCTCTAGGGCATCTCGCACAGCAATGGGGATTAGGAGTTATCGCCCTCCTATCCCATAAGGATAGCCGACGCACCTCAGCTTGGCTCATAGAGCCATTGCCGAATAAATGCAGAGTCTTATTCACAGTCTTTTTTGTTTCATGGTGAGACTTTTAGAGATGCTAGTGAGTCTTATGGTAAGACTAATTCGATAGGGGGGTGTGGTTCTGCTAGAGCTAAGGGCAAGAATTAAATCAGGATAGCCGTCCCGCTGTTCACTCTCCAATAACTAAAGCCTCACAGCAGCACACCTTAAATACCCTTTCCTCTTTGCATTCTTCCAGGCTGAGTCCATCTAATCTCACTAAAAGACTCACGATTGAAGGCCTGAGTCTTTCAGTGAGATAGCGGCAGAGCAAAATCACAAGTCCCTCCAATCCATTTCTTAGTCGTGGGTGACTGTCTTATAGCTGTGCCAACTGGTGAGACATCTCCTAGTGCGACGTTTAAGCGTTTAAACGCTCTCCGAGGTTTCTTGATGTTCTAACCAACGTAACTATGGCTCTAGCCCGTGAAGCTGAGAGCGTAGTAATGAAAATTGAATTTTTCTAACTTTTTTGTGATTTCAAATGGCTTAAGTCAATATCTCGTCGATGGCCTAAGTATTGGGGCATAGATAGAATGCCGCGCCGTCCACTCTTTACAAAAATTACTTGCGATAGATTTCAATTATGGGTGGCCCAGAATTGGGAAGGCTATAATTAAGTACAGTAATTGGATGTCTTAAAAAGAGTTGACGGCCTTTTTGGGGCACCCTTAGGATCAAGCCCTGGCTCCCTTGAGCCAGAAAGTAGTCAGAAACTGGGCTATCAAGGCAATTTAACTGTAGAAGCCACTGCGCTAGCTTCAAGCAATTCGCTATCAAGAGTTGACTGAAACTAATTCTAAATTGATTGATCAGGTACGTAGCATCTAAAATTTGATTGCTTTTTTACAGCCTAAGCAGGTAATAGGCTAGGGGATCTAGGCCCTAACGCATCAGGCCTAATCCTTTAGCCAACGCCCCACTGCAATCCCATCAAAGCGGCAATCAACCTATCTAGGGTAGGTCGCTGTTAGTTCGTCCATGACTCTAATTACCCCATCGGTTGTTGCCACAGCAAAGCAATCGACAGCTTCCGGTTTTTTGGTCAAATTACTCAACACATAGACGCGAACGGGCCACCACCTCAGGTCTAACTCCCTTCATACTGCCGCCGCCATGACTACCTCATTACCACTCCATTCCGCGATTCGCAAAGCGTATAGCCTGCGGCATTCGAGAAGCAGGAATCGATTTGAATCGAGTAGCCCTTCAGAAACTGCCCGTCTCGACATCTCCATGCTCTATCGCACCCTGCCGTCGTTGTTAAAGGGCGTCGATAGCTCAACCACTGCCAGCGATCGCACCCTCAACCAGTGGCGCAAGGGGCACTGGCAATCGTTCTCTACCGATGCCTTTGGTCGAGCGGTGGAGGAGTTGGCGCTGGGGTTAGAGACCTTTGGGTTGCAGCGGGGCGATCGCGTCGCCCTGCTCATGCACAGTGATGTGGGGTTTGCGATCGCCGATCTCGGCACCCTGTTGGCCGGGTTCGTCAACGTGCCCATCGACCTCACTCAGACCATCGAAAACATTCTGCTGATTTTGCAAGAGGTCGAAGCGCCGCTGCTGGTGGTCTCTAACCCCGCCTTGCTCGACCAAATTCGCCCCTACCTGTGGGAAGTGCCTACCCTAAAAACCGTAATTGTGGCAGAGGTGCCCGACGACTGGCAGTCTGAGCAAAGTCTGGCCGGCGCGGCAGCCCCAGAGACAGCGCTGCCAACACCGGCCCCAGAAGCCCAATTGCAAATTCCTCATTTGCTCTGTGAGACCCCTGCTCAGCAGCCCAGCCCGTCTGTGCTCCTGCCTCAGGCCTTGCGGGTGTATGCGTTAGCCGAGGTGCGTGAGTGGGGACGACGGCGGTGGTCCGCCGAGGCCGTTCAGGCTTTAGAAGATGCGATCGCCCCTGCCGATTTGGCTACCATCATCTACATCGCCAGCGAGACCAAGCGCCCCAAGGGAGTGATGCTCAGCCACGGGGCGATCGCGGCCAACGTGCTGGCTGCTTTTTCGAGCTACCCCAATCTCCAGACCGGCCCCGACGAAGTGGCCCTGCTGTTTTTGCCCCTCACCCACATTTTTGCGCGGGTGTTTTTGTACGGTCACCTGGCCTGGGGCCACAGCATTTACTTCTCTGACCCCAACCACCTGATCAAGCACCTGCGCCGGGTCAAGCCTACCTTTTTAATTACCGTGCCTCGGCTATTAGAGAAAGTGAATGAGCGCATTCTCGAACACACTCACCACCTCAGCCGCTTCGACCGCCGCGTGCTGCTCTGGGTCATCCAGCTCACCGCTCGCTTCGACCTTGGCCAGTCGCCCCAAAGGCTCTACCGCCTGCAAATGCAATTGGCTGAACGGCTGGTGTTCCCCAAATGGCGCGATGTGTTTGGCGGACGACTCAAAGCCTGCATCTGCGGCGGCGCTGCCCTCTCCGGTGACCTGGTGAAATTTTTCTCGGCGGCGGGGGTGCCCGTCTACCAGGGCTACGGCCTCACCGAAACCAGCGGCGTGCTCACCTACACCCGCGAGGGCCACAACCGCCCCGGCACCGTCGGTCCGCCCATCCCCGGCGTCGAAGTCGCGATCGCCCCCGACCAAGAAATTCTCGTACGCGCCCCTTTCCTGATGCAGGGCTACTACCACGACCCCACCGCCACCGCCGCCGCTCTCACCCCCGACGGCTGGCTGCACACCGGCGACCTCGGCTACCTCGACCCCGATGGCTTTCTCACCATCACTGGTGTCAAAAAAGCCCTGTTCAAACTCTGCACCGGCAAGTACGTCTCCCCCCGTCCCCTAGAGGAAGAACTGACCGCCTCCCCCCTCGTTGCCCAGGCCACCACCGTCGGAGCCAACCGCAAATTCTGCGCCATGGTGATCGTCCCCGATTTAGCTGCCCTCCGCCTTCAAGTCGAACCTTGGGGATTAGATACTTCTGCGGCCAACTGGTGGCACCATCCCCGCATCACCGCCCTCTACCAAAGCCTGATCGACAGCGCCAACTGCCACCTGCCCTACTGGGCGACGGTGCGAAAGTTTGCCCTGATCGAGCGCAGCGAGGAGCTGGCGGCGGCAGTTGAAGAGTTGTATCGGAATGGGGGCAGTCAAGGGGATGGGGAAGGTGGGGGGGAGAGTTGTCCGATGTATGCGCGATCGCTAATGCACTACTAGGAGGTAGGGAGTGATCCGGTGATGGAGTCATCACTTCCCCAACCCCCCCATCTCCCCCACCTCCCTTATCTCCCCTACCCCATCACTCCCCCACTCCCCCACTCCCCTACTCCCAAACCACCCACAAGGAGCCAGCTATGCAAACACCATTCCGCACCGCCGCAGTCCTCGGAGCCGGGGTCATGGGTACCCAGATCGCGGCTCACCTGGCCAATGCCGGGCTTACGGTTCACCTGTTAGAACTGCCCTCCCAAAAAGGCAGCAAAAACGATTTGGTAGAAGGAGCCTTCAAAAAAGCCTGTAAGCAGTCGCCGCCAATTTTCTATAGTCAGCAGGCGGTGAAGCGAGTCATTCTCGGCAACTACGAGGAGCACTTTGATCGCCTAGCCACGGTGGATTGGGTAATTGAAGCGGTGGTCGAAAATCTCGCTGTCAAGCAGGAGTTGTTTGCGCGGGTCGAGCGCACCGTTGGCCCAGAGGCGGTAATTTCTACCAACACCAGCGGGCTACTGATTCGCCAGGTGGCTGAGGGGCGATCAAAATCCTTCAGAAAGCGGTTTTTGGGCACCCACTTCTTTAACCCGCCCCGCTACCTGAAACTGCTGGAACTCATCCCCACCGCT
>DASQNN010000602.1:0-9873 GCA_035644955.1 Nodosilinea sp.
GCCACCGCTGCTGTACAAGGAATATTTCCACAGCGGCTATACCAACGGATTCCTTGGGTTCTTCGGCATTTTGGGTCTGGTGGCTTATATTGCCTCGCTGGCCTGGTTTGTGTTTATGCGCCTGGGTAAGCAGGGCCGTCAGGCCATTAACTAGGTCTGCTCTATGACGCCTGGTTTTCGCCTAGAGCAATACACCCTCAGACAGCCCCAGCTGGTGCTGCGGGTTGCTGCGGTTATTGACGGGCAGGAGGCCGAGGTGCTGATTTTTCGCGGCTTTTCTAGCTCGCTGATGCACCCCACCGCCGCCGACCCCGAAGTGCCGGTGCTGCCCGCGGCCGCCGAGATTCAGGCGATCGACATCATGGTTGGCCCCTACAACCCCACTGCCCCCCAATATCTGCATCGGGGGTTAACCTGGATCGACATGCTGCCTTTGTTGGAAGGTGCAGGGGTTTAGCGTTAAACCTTCGATGGTGAACTGCTGCGAAGGCACCCTACATGGATGACTACACCTTCCTCACCTCGCCATTCCCTACCTTCCTCATCTCTCACGACTCATCTACTTCTCCCCTTCCCGCAGGTGTTTTGGCTGCCAGCCTTCGTGGTTCTTTTGCGGGGCGCGGGAGACCACGAGGCAGTTGTCGGGGGCGTCTTTGCGCACCACTGACCCGGCGGCAATGGTGACATCGCTACCGATGGTGACGGGGGCGACGAGGACGCTGTTGCTGCCGGTTTTGGTGCGATCGCCGATGACGGTCGGGTGCTTTTTAAACCCGTCGTAGTTGGCGGTAATGGTGCCTGCGCCCACGTTGACCTTGGTGCCCAGGGTGGCATCGCCCAGGTACGACAGGTGGGCGACGTTGGTGCCCGCCCCCAGGGTCGATTTTTTGATTTCGACGAAGTTGCCAATGCGGCAGCCGTCGCCCACAACGGCCGCGCCGCGCAGGTGGGCGTAGGGGCCAACCCGCGCCCCGCTGCCCACAGTGCTGTCGCTGACCACCGAAAAGGCCACCGTGGCGTTGGCCCCAATCTGGCTATTCTCAATTAAGCTACCGGGGCCGATGCGGCTGCCGGCACCCACTACGGTGCTGCCCCGCAGGTGGGTTTGGGGTTCGATTACCACGTCGGGTTCGAGCTGCACGGTGGTGTCGATGGTGGTGCTATCGGGGTCAATCAGGGTCACTCCGGCGGCCATCCAGTGGTCTTTGATGCGGTCTTGCAGAATGGCGTAGGCCTCGGCGAGCTGCTTGCGGCTGTTGATGCCAAAGATCTCCTGGCAGTCGGCCACATCTACGGCCATAGCGGGGCTAAGGTCTTTGACCACATCGGTGAGGTAGTACTCCTGCTGGTCGTTGTCGGCGCTGAGGTGGGGCAGCACCGTCATCAGCTGGGCCCAGTTGAAGCAGTAGATGCCGGCATTGATGCGGGGGTTTTGGCGCTGGGCGGGGCTACAGTCACGGTGCTCAACAATTTCGGTAATTACGTTTTGGTCGCTGCAAAAAACGCGGCCATAGCCCGTGGGGTCTTTGAACTGGGCCGTGAGCAGGGTGGCGGCGTTGCCCTTCTCCTGGTGGGTCTTGACCAGGTTTTGAATGGTTTCGGCGCGCAGCAGGGGCACATCGCCGTTGAGCACCAGCAGGTCGCCGTCAAACCCCTCCAGGTGGGGAATTACCTGCTGCACGGCATGGCCGGTGCCAAGCTGTTCGCGCTGTTCGACAAAGGTGAGGCCGGGAATGTGGGCCAGGGCTGCCTTGACCTGGTCTTGGCCAAACCCCACCACAATCAGCGTGTGGCTGGGGTTGAGGTCGGCAAGCCCGTCGAGGACCCGCTCTACCATCGATTTGCCCCCCACCGAGTGCAGCACCTTGGGCAGGCTCGATTTCATGCGGGTACCGCGCCCAGCGGCAAGAATGGCGACAGCGACCATGGGTGTGGGATTCCTTCGTGGGTAGTGGGTCGATGGGGAGTATATCGCGGTTTGTGGGGAGGTGGGGAGTGGGGAAGGTGGGGATGTAGTCGTGGAGCGCCCGCAGGGTGGGGGTGAGGGGGTGAGGGGGTAAGGGGGTGAGGGGAGCGATCGCGAGGGGATTGGCCACTGGGCGATCGGCTGCCCTTGGCTGAGGAACGAGAAATGGTTGAATTTTTAGTCCTCAAAGGGCTAAAGAGCGCTTAGGGCTGGCTGGGGGCGGCTTTGGGGGACGTCGCAGGTGGGTTGAGACTGCGGAAGTAGCGGTTGCCCACCAGGGCCATAAAGCCTAGATAGGCGAGAATTTGAACCAAATACAGGTGGTCGCGGTAGCCCAGCAGGGTTTTGAACAAAATGCCGGGAAACTGGCGATCGGGCAGAATGGCGCTGCCATCCCACACCAGGGGGCCGAGAACGCAGGAGCTTTGGGCGAAGCAGAGGTCGGCGGCGGGGTTGATTTGGGTGATGGCGGCCAGGGCGGCGTCTAGGTTTTTGCACACCGAGATCACCAGACCGCCGACGATCAGCAGCAGCAGCACCCCCATGACCTGAAAAAAGCGCTTGAGGTTGATGCCCATGCCCCAGCGAAACAGGGCCAGGCCGATGAGCACCGCGCCCAGCAGCCCCGCGATCGCCCCTACCCCAGCCGCCACACTCGTTTCGACATTGGTAAAGATAAACAGCACCGTCTCGAACCCCTCCCGCAGCACGGCAATGCACACCAGGCTAAAGATGCTCCAGCCAGCAGTTGGGGTGTCGTCTAGGGCCGATCGCACGGTGCCCTCCAGCTCGCCCTTGAGGCTGCGGGACTGGCGGGTCATCCACAGCAGCATCCAGCTCAGCAGAATCACCGCGATCGCCCCAAACAGCACATTGAGCACCGGCTTTATCACCATCTGTAGGCCCGGCAACCCCTGCTGCAACTGCTGTAGCCCCATGCCCAGGGAAATGCCAATCATGATGCTGCCTGCCAGCCCCGCCGCCACCCCGGCATAGGCCCAGGGGTTGAGTACCTGGCGGTTGGCCTTGGCCAAACAGGCCAGCACAATGCCAACCACCAGAGCGGCCTCTACCCCCTCACGCAGGGTAATCAAAAACGTCGGCAGAGCAGCGGTTAAATCCATGCTTGCTAGGGCCATGCTTGGCTAGGGTTGGGGAAGGGTTGCTATAGGTATTGTGTCAAACAACCCCACCCTTGGCCGGAAATTGGTACAAGGCGATTTTTTTGAAGGCGAAAGTTGCTGCACAGGGCGAACAACCGTTCGCCCCTACGTTTGGCTTTGCAACACCAGGTTTCCGGCGGGGGTGAGGGGGTCGCTGGCTTGCTCGGCGGTAATCAACATCTGCACCGGCACGGCGGCACAGGCCGCAGCGGGTAAAGCCCACTGGTTGGTGTCTTGGGCAGCATTGGGGTTGAACTGGCCGCAGAAGACCGGGTCGCCATCGGCCAAGGCCCACAGGCGGTAGACCTGGTCATCGGCCAGGGTAGGCAGGTCGGTGGTGACAATCAGCGCGGTTTGGTCGTCCGGGCTAACCACCAAGCGGGCATTGGCCTTGGGTTCGGCGTCGGTACCGGCCAGGCTATAGAGCGGGTTGGCGGGCTGGCTAAAGCTGGCGACAACGGCCTCATTTTGGCGCAGGGCCAGGCGCAGGCGCTGGTTTTCTTGCAGGGTGAGCCCCAGGGCCAAGGCGGTGGCGACCCAGCCCAGCCCCAGACCCAGTTTGCCCCAGGGAAAGCGACGGCGGCTGATGGTGGGTTCTAGGTCTGTTGCTGAGGCTGGGGCTGGAGCCAGGTCTGGGGCGGAAACTTGCGCGGGAACTTGCACGGTGGCCAGAATGCGATCGCGCAGCTCCGGCGGTGGGGCCACGGGCGGCAGGGCGACGGGCAAGCTCTCCCAGGTGGTGGTTAAAGCCTCTAGCTCGCTGACCACCTCGGGGTATTGCTCCAGCCACTGCTCGACCAGGGCGGCGTCTTCGGTGGTCAGGTCATTGAGCACGTACCCGGCTAGCAGCGATCGCCAATGTTCAGGAAGGGTAGTTGAGTTCATTGGAACAGTAGAACGTAGAGGGTGGAGGTTGGCTCGGTGGCCCCGGCTTGGGGAAGGGCAAATAGTCCAGGGCTTTAGGGCTGGGATGGGGGGCTTAGTCGCGCTGGTGCTGAAGTAGGTCGCGCAGGCGGAGCAGACCCTGGCGACAGCGCGACTTGACGGTGCCGAGGGGAATGCCAAGCTGGGCGGCAATTTCAGACTGGCTGAGCCCCTGAAAGTAGGCAGTCTCTAGCACTTCGCGCTCGGTGGGGGGAATCTGGTCGAGGGCGGCTTGCAGGTGCTGTCGCTGCTCTTGCAGGGTGGCATGGTCAACAGGGCCGGGGGGGCGGCTGGAGGCTTCGGCAATGCGCTGAAACCGCTGCAAAATGGTGGCCCGACCGCTGCTTACCCGCAGGCGATCGATGGCGCGGGAGCGGGTGTAGGTGGCCAGGTAACTGCCGATGCTGCCGCGATCGGGGTTGTACTGTCGCCGCTGCCAAAAGTTGACAAACACTTCCTGGGTGAGGTCTTCGGCTTCGGCGGGATTGGCCAACATTTTGAGGGCCAGGGTATAGACCATAGACGAGTAGCGGTCGTAGAGGGTGGCGAGGGCAGCGGTGTCGCCCGCCCACAGACGGTTGACCAGGTCGCGATCGCTGACTGGCGGGGGCGTTATTGGTTCGGGGGACGAGAATGGAGGCATTGACTACACGTCAGGAATACGACTCAGACCAGCCAGGTGGATGGGCAGACGAGGCTATTGGTTGAAACTTTCAATAGGGCCTTTAAACAGGGCATCAGTGGGGCCTCAAAATCAGGCATCAATGGGACGCGGAGGCATGATTGAGAACTGCGAGCCTCCAGACTTCGAGCGTCAAACGTAGCTGGCATCCAACCAGCGAGGCTGGTCGTATCTGTGCTGGGTGCTTGAAACAACAAGTCCCGTTAAGACGTTAGCGCAAAGGATACTGCTATAAATAACAACCTGATGGCCGCCGACCAGTTTGGCTCCGGGGTCTCGCGACGGCGGGTAGTGGTCGGTGGTGCGATAGCCGGGCTGGCTGGCACCTTGGGCTTCTCTGCCACCACCGTTTGCGCTGCGTTCATTGCCCTGGGGATTGATACTGCCTACGTGCCCGCTCCCTTTTTTAGCGCCGAAACCCGCGACCAGTGGGTGCTCAAGGTATAGTCCCAGCGGGTAGCTGAGACTGTCCCAGGATTCCTGAAATCGTCACGAGTAGATCGTCCAATCACTCCCGACCAAGCTCGCAGCCCAGCTGCGGGCTTTTTTGTAGCCAAAACATCAACCCTGTAGGGACACAGCACTGCTGTGTCCCTACCAACTGGGGATAACTAAACAGGATTTTGGGGATCAGGTGGTGATGGCGGCCACCTCGGCGGACTGCGCGATCGCTTGCCAGTCGCCCCTGGCACTGAGGTAGCCCACTTCTACAACATAGATGCGATCCCACTGGGGAATGGGCAGGTACCAGTCTTGGGCAAAATCGTCACGGCAGCGCTGCTCGGCCACCGCCGAGGGCAGAGGGGTCTGGGTGGCGCGGCCCGTGACATCGTAAAGGCGCAGGGTCATGGTTTCGCCGCCCTGGTTTTTGGCCTGGGTGCGATCGTCCTGGTCAATGTTCCACAGGGCGTAGAAGCGATCGCTCTCGCGATCGACCGACAGCCGGATCCAGCTTTTGGCGGCGGTGGCTGGGGCAGGGGCGATCGCGGCATCGGCGGCGGCGGGCACCACCCCAAAGCTGTCGGGCGAGCTGGGGGGAATGCTGGCCATGGCCGCCAACACCTCTGGCGGCAATCCCTCCAGCCCCGACAGGTCGTCGTCGTCATCAATCAGCGCTGCGGATGGCTCGGTGGGCGGTGGCGGAATGTAGTCTCCCGGCTCTAGGGTTACCGGCGGCGGCACCGACACTGGCGCCGGCCGCAGGGGAGGAATAATGTCGGCGGGCGCAGTAGCCCGATTGTGGTCAGCAGACCGCCCCTCGGGCTCTGAGTTGGGCTCTGAGCTGGGCTCCATGTTGGGAACAGCATTGGCATCGGCAACGCCGCTTAGGTACACCTGACTGAGCAATTCGTCCTCCAGACTCATGGGGGGCAGCGGCCCTGGGGTAATCCCTCCTGACGACTCCGATTCAGGGGAAAGGGGCGGTGACTCAGGGGCTACGGCTCCATCGACCAGCGCCATGGCATCTTCCGCCTGTCCCGGCAGCCGGGCAGCTTCTGCCGTCAGGGCCGGGGGCACATCTTCGGTGGTGGCGCTGGTGCTGCCGCTAATTTCGACATCGGCGGAGGGCAGACCCAGCACCATCTGCTGTAGCTCCAGGGGCACATCTGGGTCGTAGCCTCCAGAGGGCGCGTATCCGGGGGCCTCTACCTGGGGTAGCTCCCCCGGCGCCAGCGCTATCTCTGGGGCCTCCAGCCCCGTTGGGAGCCAATTATCAGGGCCAGAAATGCCAGGGCCAGAAGTGCCAGGGCCAGAAGTGCCAGGGCCGGAAGCGCCAAGGCCGGAAGCGCCAAGGCCAGAAGCGCCAAGATAGGGGCCAGGAGCCGGGTCGAACCTGGGTAGCCCTAGGCTGGGGTCATCGCTGCCCAAGGCAGCGGCTCTGTCTAAGCAGGTTTGCCCTTCGCTCTGGCGACCCATCTGCATCAGAGCTTGCCCTTTACCCGTCCAGGCCGCCGTCGCCGCCGGGTCGAGTTCTAGCGCCGTGTCAAAGCAGAAGATCGCTTCGTCGTAGCGGGCCATGGTGCTGAGCAAATTGCCCTTGCCAATCCAGGCTTCGATCGCACTAGAGTCGATCTGAAGGGCGGCATTGTAGCTATCGATGGCTTCGTTGGCCTGGCCCAACATAGCCAGGGCGTTGCCCCGCTGGGCCTGGGCCTGGGCAGCAATGGCGTTAATGCCCTGGGCCGGTATGCCCGTGGTTTCGGCTTTGCTGCGCTCTACTTCGGTGGCTTCAACCGCCTGGTTGAAGTAGATCAAGGCGGTGTCGCAGTGGCCCTCTCGCATCAGCCGACGGCCCTCGGCCATGTCCGTGCGGGCCTGCTCTAGCTTGCTGGGAGCAGCCCCCCCCGGGTATGCGGCCGAGCCGGATACCAGCTCAGCTTCGGGGGGAACCCGATCTACCTCGGGCAGCACGCCCGGGGGCAGCGGACCGGCGGTGACCGGGAGCCTGCCACCCATACCAGAGGAGTCCATGCCGGCCCCAGGGCCAGGGGGCCGATCTGCCGCTGCGGTCGCGGTCTCGTCGTCGTCGTCTTTGCCGCCGAATAGCGAACCCACAATGCCGATTAGAAGCAACACCGCCGGTATGACCGCTAGCATCCACCAGGCGCTGGGGGGCAAATTGCGAATGCGTTGCCAGAAGCTGTCGGAGTCGGCGGCCGTAGCTTCTGGCTCGGGGGCAGCGGCAGGATCGGCGGCGGGATCGGCACCGGTGACCCGCTCACCCTGATCGTCGCGCAGCTCAACGTTGCGATCGCTGCGGCCCACTACCAGCCGCCCCTCGGGGGTATAGCCCAGGGAAGCCGCCGGTTCGTCTAACTGCACCGGCTCCGCCAGGCGGGGAGTGCCATCCGCTGCCCACAGCTGTAGGGTACTGTCGGCCCCGGCGGTGGCTAGGGAGCTGCCGTCGGGACTGTAGGCCACAGCGCTAACCGCACCGTCGTGGGCCTGAATGGCGCCTCCCCGGGGTTGCAGAGTCGAGCGATCCCAGCTGCGCAGGGTGCCGTCGCTGCCGGTAGTGGTGAGCACTTGGCCATCGGGGCTGCTGGTAATGGCGGTAACCCCGCCCTGGTGGGCCGCTGCGATCCGGCTAGAGGGGGTGCCATCGGCATTCCAAAAGCCTAGGCTGCCGTCGCTGCTGCCGGTGATCAAGGCCTGGCCCCCGGCGGGGTAGTGGAGGGCGCGCACAGGGCCATCGTGGGCGGCAATGGGTTCACCCAGGGGCGACCCGTCTGCCAGCGACCAGCGCTCTACGGTGCCGTTGGCGGTGCCGCTGGCCACGGTTTGGCCGTCGGGGCTGAGGGCGAGGGCTAAAATTGGCCCACCCTGACCCGCTAGGGGTTGCCCTAGCGGGTTGCCGTTGCGATCCCACCGGCGCAGGGTGCCATCGGCCCCGCTAGAAACCACGGTTTGGCCGTCGGGGCTAACCACCACCGTTGACACTGCACCCCGATGGGCATTGTCAACCACGGTATCGGTGGGGTTGCCCTCGGCGTCTAGCCACTCCAGCTGGCCGTCTTCGGTGCCACGCACCATAAAGCGCCCGTCGGGGGAGACAGCAACGCCGCCCGGCAGCTTGTTGGCCCCCACGGTCACGTTGTCGCTGGCGATCTGCTTGGCCTCGGCGATCGCGGCCTGCCCCTCCTCGCTGGTGGCAAAGCCCAAAAAGGCCTCTACCGGCTCACTGGGTTCGCCCTGGTAGATGTAGTTGCGGGGCTGAGAATAGGGGTAGCGATCGTCGTCGGGTAGGGTGGTATCCAGGCTGACTGGGCGCACGGCATCCTGCTCCAGCACCTCAGAGGCGATCGCATAGCTAATGCCGTCGTTGCCCAGTTCGCGCACCACCGCAGCGGTGTCGTCTGTGTCCACCTGTACCGCGTTGTCGCCCGTTTCAAAGGGCTGATCGCTAAAAATTTCGTAGTCGGCCAGGGCCCGGCGGGTATCGCTCTCGGCGGGGCGATCGACAAAGCGGATCGGCAGGTTGGGGCCACCCACCTGCGACCAGTTGGAAATTTCGCCGCGAAAGATAGCGGCAAAGTCGTCAAAGGTCAAATCGCCCCGAAACGGGTTGTCGCGGCCCACAATGATGGCAATTTTTTCCCGCGTTACCGGAATCGAGGTGAGGTTGGTGTCTAGCTCGTCGTCACTGAGCGCCCGACCCAGCGCCGCTAGGTCAATGTTGCCACCCCCCAAGGCCCGCAGTGCCTGCGCATCGTCGCTGACATCGTGCACCACATCGGTGTTGGGATAGCGCTGCTCAAATCTCTCCGCCAGGCTTTGGTTAATGCCCGCCATCGACGATGACCCATCAATGGAGACGGACGTGCCTGGGGCCACGCTCTCCCGCAGGTCGAAGGTGGGCGTGGGTTCCGCCGTAACCTGAGCCAACAGCCCCGGCTCGGACCTGAGCGCATTGATCGGCAGCGCGGCAAGGGTGCTGAGCAGTGCCAGCAGGGCCAGAGACGGCTTAGAAAGCTGATTCATGGCGGTACCCAGAGGACAGTAAAAGGTCTGCTAAAGGATACACGCTAGGGAGGGGGGTGAGCGGTTTTTTTGGGTAAGGAGGTGAGGGAGGGGTGAGGAGGTGAGGGGATGGGAGATTTGGGGAGCGGGGGAGGAGGCAATGTCGTTAGAGTAAAGTTGTTCCCCTTTCCGCGAGACCTGTGATGAGTGTTGCAGCCTTTTTGGTGGCTGGCCTGGTGGCCTTTGTTCTGGCGTTTTGGCTCACCCGGCGGCTACGGCACCCTCGCCAAGCCGGGGAGCAAAGGCCGAGGGCTGGGCTGAGGAGGCGAGCGCCGCACAGGGTTATGCCCTCCCGGTACCCGCCCGCAGCTCACCCGGCAGCAGACCTCGATCGCCAGGTGCGTGACCTAGTGAGCCAGGGCAAACTCACCGATGCCGTTAGGCGAGTTAGAGAGACCAACGGCTGTAGCCTAGGCGATGCCAAAGCCTATGTTGCCGAGCGGCGGCCCTAAGCGCGCCTCGGCCTGGCAAATTGGCCCCGCCCCAGCAAATCGCGATAAGCTGATAAAGGCTCAATTCTGCTTACCCCTGGCGACCTATGGCACTACGCAGCATCGTTACAGCCCTTTTAATTGCCGGCCTCTGGCTGCTGAGCGGGGTGGGGTTGACAGCCCAGG
>DASQNN010000603.1:0-7047 GCA_035644955.1 Nodosilinea sp.
TTGCAGGCGGCGATCGTGGTTGCCCAAAATCAGGTGAGCGCTCACCTGGGTACGGTGCAAAAACTTCAGCCAGGCGTCGATCACCTCGTCGGCCATGCCCTCCTGCCCGTGGAACAGATCGCCCAAAATCCAGAGCGTCTCAGGGCTGTAGCGATCGCACAGCTCCTCCAGCCGTCGCAGAGTGGCGTGGTTGACCACGCTCGAAACCGGCAGTCCATAGTGCTGAAAGGTTTCCGCCTTGCCCAGGTGCACATCTGACACCAGCAGTGCCCCCAGGGGCTCGATGTACACCGCGCGATCGGGCAAGAGCAAAAGCTGGGTTTGGCCAACGGTCAACCGTTCTGGGCCAGCTATTTGAGGCAACATCGGCAGCCTTGTAGGACGATGTTCGCCAATATAAAAGATTTCGCTTGTCTTTGCTGGCCTGGTGTCGGGTTATTGCAAACGTCCGTTGGCTTAGGACAGGTTCGACGTAGGGGCATTGCACTGCAATGGCCCCTACCAGAGGATTTCGCCTGCCAAAGTGTCTTAACTAAATCAACTGCTGCGATAGTAGCCAGCGTTAGCGATCGCAAGCAAACGACGACACTAGGGAATCAATCCGCATCCCTTACAGCAGGTCCATAATCTTCGCCACCATGGCCAGACTTTCTTCGTAGAGAAGGTCTTCGCCCCAGCGCTGTAGCTGCTGTCCCAGCATAAAGTCGGCCTTCTGGTCAGACAGGGCCGTTACCTGCTCCACCTGACAGGCTTGAGCCCCGCCCCCGGCCTCCATGCGCATACAGCCGTTGGTCTCAGAGCACAGAATGGTGCAGCAGTTGGCGTTCTTATTGGTCGAAAGCACCCGCAACCCCGTCAGGTCGCCAATCACCTCTCCCAGATCGGCCACCGGAATGCCCGCCAGTTCCGCCTCAACCGCTAGATCGTTGGGGCCTTTGAAATGGATTTTCTTGATGTTGTAAATGCCCCCCTCTTCTACATAGTCAATGGGCTGCCAGCCCAGCCGACTGGCAAACCAGCCCAGGTACAGCAGCGCCTGGGCCGCATTACCCTGTTCATAGTCAATACTGATGCGGTCTACATCTAGCAACGAGTCGCGCCGCTCGGGGGGGTCAAAGGCGGCGGCGGTCAGCTCTTGCCAGGGAGCCAGGCGGTGCCAGTTGAGATCGGCAATGTAGGTGCCCGACTCAATCAGCTCCTGCATTTTTTGTAGCTCGGCCTCGGCATCGCTAAAATAGCTCGAATCGACAATAATGCAGTTGCTCGACTTGGCCAAATTTTGAAAAATGAGCTGCTCTGGGCTGGGGGTGGCTTTCCACCACACAAACTTGGGCAACTCCGGCAGGGTCAATGACGCTACCAGGTCGCTGACCCGCTCCAGGGCGGCCTTAGTACCCCGCAGGTTGATGTACTCACAGCACACCAGGTTGCCGGCGCTTTTCTTTTGTACAGGACAGTACACCGACACCTGGGCCGTCACCCCTGTATCTTCACCAAAAGTGGGGCAGAGGCTAATAATGCGGCAGGGGTTGTGGGCCGAAATTGACTCGCTTAGGCTAAACCCTCGCTGGTCGAGGTTAGGGTACTGCTTCTGAGCCAGAGAAAGCTTAGCGTACTCCTGGCGCACCCGAACTAGGGTCGGCGGGTCAATGCGGCCCGTTACCCGCAGATCGTAGGCAATTTGGGCCTGGCGAATGGCATCGCGGGTTTGGGGGCCGTGGTTGCTGTCAATGTAGCCAGCGTAGAAGCCCAAGGCGGCCAAAACCTGCTGCACCTCTTCGGGCTCGTAGATCACCATGGTGAAGGTCGTTGCCCGGGTGGCCGTGGGCGTTGCCGCCCCCGAGTCTTGCCGACGCCAAATATTACGCAGCTCTGATTCAATTTCGTCTATGGAAATATCCTTGGGCTTTTGCAGGGCAACGATAGGAGTAGTAGTCATAGGAGTCGGAGGGTGGATGGGTAGGGGGTGGATGGGTAGGGAGTAAGACTTGAGCCGCCGTGAGGTGGGCATTGCCCACCATCACTAACGACCTTTCCAACAGTCGCCTCAAAACGTTTGCCTAAAGCCGTCGCCAGCGCCGTCCGTCTTTATTGAGCAAAAATTCGGCCTCAACCGGCCCCCAGGTGCCCGCTTCGTACATTGGAATCGTTGTTGGATCGGCAGGGGCATCCCAGGCCTGAAGCAGCGGCGTCAGCAGCCGCCAGGAGGCCTCAACCTCGTCACCCCGGGTAAACAGGGTCTGGTCGGCCAGCATGCAGTCTACAATCAGCCGGGCATAGGCGTCGGTGTTGGCCTGACCAAAGGCGGCATCGTAGCGAAAGTCCATATCCACAGAACGGGTTCGCAGGGAGTTACCGGGGGTTTTCACCTCAAACCGCATGGAGATCCCCTCGTCGGGCTGAATGCGCAGGGCCAGCACGTTGTGGTTCATCTGCTGGGCGGCAGACTGAAACATCAGGTGGGGCACCTCTTTGAAGTGAATCGAAATCTCGCTCACCTTCTTGGGCATGCGCTTGCCGGTGCGCATGTAAAAGGGCACCCCCTTCCAGCGCCAGTTGTCGATCTCCAGCTTGATGGCGCTAAAGGTCTGGACGGTGGAGTGGGGGCTGGCTCCTTCTTCTTCGCGGTAGCCGGGCACCGACTGGCCCTTCATCCACCCGCCCGAGTACTGACCGCGCACCGCCGCCTGGCTGATGTCGTCAATGTCGCTGAGGCGGGTGGCCTGAAGCACCTTGGTTTTTTCGTTGCGAATGCTGTCGGCATCGAGGGAGTTGGGGGCCTCCATGGCCGTCAGGCAGAAGAGCTGCATCAGGTGGTTTTGCACCATATCGCGCAGAGCACCGGCGGTTTCGTAGTAGCCCGCGCGGCCCTCTAAGCCCACGGTCTCGGCCACGGTGATCTGCACATGATCTACAAATTGCCGGTTCCACAGGGGTTCAAAAATGGCGTTGGCAAAGCGAAACACCATCAGGTTTTGAACGGTTTCTTTGCCCAGGTAGTGGTCAATGCGGTAGATCTGGCGCTCCTTGCAGACATCCTGCACCACCCGGTTCAGCACCCGGGCCGAGGAGAGGTCTTTGCCAAAGGGCTTTTCGATGATCAGCCGGTGTTTGTCGGGGTCTTCGAGCATACCCGCTGCGCCCAGCTGCTGGGTCGCTTCGCCAAAAAAGCGCGGTGCCACCGAGAGGTAAAACACCCGGTTGCCCTGGGTGCCCCGCTGCTGGTCGAGTTCGGCCAAAAATATCTTGAGAGATTGATAGAATTCAGGATCGTCGATGTCGCCGGGGCAGTAGAACAGCCCCTGGGCAAAGTCATTCCAGATGGCCTCAAAGCCGAGGCCGTTGCCAAACTCTTCTACCCCCTCCCGCAGGTGCTCACGAAAGAAGTCGTGACTCCACTCGCGCCGAGCCACGCCAACGATGGTGAGCTCGGGGGGCAGCCGCCGTTCACGCCGCATTTGGTAAATGGCGGGCACAATTTTGCGTTGGGTGAGGTCGCCTGAGGCCCCAAAAATAACTAAAATTTGTGGCTCAGGAATACGGTCTTGCTGAAGACCAGAACGCAGGGGATTTTCAAGCAAAGACACCATAAGCGTGCGAGGTAAAAATCAGAGGTTAACGGTTGAAACCAAACGCTGAACTTGGGTGGCGGTGCAACGACCGGGTGCCGTGAGCCGCGCTATGACTACTTACAGGTAACAGAAACCGCAATTTATAGTGACAGCAGATTTTACAATTTTGACGAGACTACAGACCGTCTTAACTAACCAGCGCTAAAAACGGATTAGAAATAACTAGACTGACGATAAACAGTAACCTTGACTACCCTTCAAGCCTGGCTTAAAAAGCTTAAGGCAGGTTTAACAAAGTGTGGGTTTAGGTGGGGTCTAGGTGGTCAAGAGGGTGCTCTGGCGGTGGCTTTGGTCTTGAATGAAGGACTCTACTAGGGCAACGTCGTCTTTGCTGCCGACGATAAAGGGAGTGCGCTGGTGAATTTCGCCAGGCACCACCGCCATGATCTCCTCGGTGCCGGTGCTGGCCCGTCCACCGGCCTGCTCAATCAAAAAGGCCAGGGGCGCCGTTTCGTACAGCAGCCGCAGTTTGCCCTCAGGCTTTTTGGTGGTGCCAGGGTAGAGAAAAACGCCCCCCTGAGTCAGAATGCGGTGGAAGTCGGCCACCAATGCCCCAGTGTAGCGGGCGGAATAGCCGTCGTGGCGATGTACGTAGCGAGTAAAGTCGCGAATGGCGTCTTCCCACTGCCAGAAGTTGCCTTCGTTGACGCTGTAGGTGGGGCCGTGGGCGGGCACCTGAATATTTTCGGTGGCCAAAATGAACTCGCCCAGGCTGGGGTCGAGCACAAAGGCATGCACGCCGCGGCCAATGGAGTACACCAGCACGGTGCTGGGGCCGTAGAGAATGTAGCCGGCGGCCAGCTGCTGGTGGCCATCCTGCAGCAGGTCGGTCCCGGTTTGGTCGAGATCGTCGCCCTGCTGGCGGCGAATGGAGAAAATAGAGCCGACGTTGAGGTTGATATCGACGTTGGAGGAGCCGTCGATGGGGTCGTAGAGCAGGGTGTAGCGGCCGATGGGGCAGTTTTCAGGAATGTAGTAGGGCTTGTCCATCTCTTCGGAGGCGAGGCGGCACACCAGGCCGCTCTGCTCGAACACCGAGATGAAGACATCGTTGGCGTAGAGGTCCATTTTTTTGACGGCTTCGCCCTGCACGTTGGTATCGCCGGTAAAGCCCAGGGCTGACTCCATCAGCCCGGCGCGGCTGAGGTGGCGGGCGATCAGTTTGCCGGCCAGGGCAATGCGATTCATCAGGGCGCTGAGGTCTTGGGCCTCGGGGCCAAAGCTGTGAAGCTGTTCGAGCACGTGGCGGGTGAGGGTTTTGCAGTCGCGATCGAGGGCGAAAGCAGAATTGGCGGGTTGATAGTCAGCCATCGTAGGTTTCCTTTTTGGGGCAGGGCTGCGTCATCTAGGAGGGCGACAATCCCTTGAGGCTGTCTTTATGGTAAGGAAGGCAGCCTGGGTTTGATGGCAACCTTTAGAGACACTTTAGAAATGAGTGGGCGCTGAGCGGTGAATTGAGCCCGGTTTGAGAGGGTTTATGGCGCGATCGCAGCCCTGTCCATTCCGCTGTCAAATCAATCGCACCCTCGCTATCAGCGCCGGGTGGTATGCACAGTCTTTTAAATTGAGACTTTGTAAGCTCCAGGTTTTGTCGGTTGGACATCCTGCCTGACCGTGGACAGCCGAGACGGCTATCCCACTTCATTAAATCCTTGATCCTTTGGCTCAGGATGTTCGCTGTGCAGCAAATTAGGCTATTTCAGGCGGCTTCGGCGGTTGCCAACCACCCTAGAACTAGCGGGTTAACCAGTTCGGGGGCTTCATCCTGGGGGCAGTGACCGACGCCGGGGAGTTCTTCCATGGCCTGTACGGTCGGATAATTGGCCAAAGTGCGGCCCATGGCGACGGGTTCCCAGGGGTCGTCTTGACCCCAGATGATCCACACAGGGCACTGGAGCTGGGGCAGCAGGTCTTCGGGTAGGGGACCCTGGGAGTAGCGCACAAAGGCCAGAAACACATCGGCAGCCCCCACGGTTAGGGCGGGGTTGAGAATCGCCTCGACCAGCTCGTCGGTAATTGCCTCGGGGCGGCGGTAGGCCTGGCCCAGCAGGTTGCGAATTACCTGGCGCTGGGCAATGCGGGAAAAGAAAAAGCGACCGACTGGGGCGTAGCCCAGCAGGTTTTGCACCACGGGGGTACTGAGGCGCTGGTGCCAGGGAATTTCGGCCCGGCGACGCTCGTGCAGCAGGCGCACCGAGCAGTTCAGCATGACCACTCCCTTGACCCACTCAGGGCCATCTACGGCGGCCTGGAGGGCGACAATGCAGCCAATGGAGTTGGCGACTAGGTAGGTGGGCTGGCCAATCACCTCGCGGCAAAAGTCTATAACCTGCTGGCCCCAGGTTTCGAAGGTGTAGGGCAGGGGCTGGTTGGGGGTGGGCTTGTCGGAGAGGCCAAAGCCGATCAGATCGATGGCGTAGGCCTGGTGGGTTTCGCTGTAGGCGGGCAGGTTCTGGCGCCAGTGGTCGCTAGAGGCCCCAAAGCCGTGAATGCACAGCACCGGAGTACCGTCGGTGCCCAGGTGCTGGTAGCGAATGGAAAACCCCTGCCATTGCCAGGTTTTGACGGCGGGGGCGGCTAGAACAGTGGTCACAGCGATGCCTCTTAGAAAACTCAGGCTTACTTCATACTCCTTAACCCTAGCGAATAGGGTGGTTTTCAGCCAGGGCTAGCGCATTCTAAGAGCGGGCAGATTCGTTGATGACGGCGATCGCCCACAGGCAGCCCAGCAGCGCCAGCGATCGTGGCAAAACCTGTTCTAGCAAAAATGCGATCGCCCCAGCGACCATAGGTAAGTCGAGCACCAGGGCGACTAAGTAGGCAATGGTGCAGCCCGCTACCCCCAGCAAGAAGTACTTGATGAGGTTAAAGGTGATGCCGAGCAAGTGATTAGGGCGGTGGGGGCGTCGCATAGTGAGTTCTCCAGGCTGAGGGCATGACCATCTACAAGTGCAGTTGCTACTACTCATAGTTTCTAAAGATTAGGTGTGCTTTGCGGCCCCAGTGTGACGGGAGAGTGAAGTGGATGGATGAATCAGGAATGGCTGATGGACTGAGGCGATCGCGACCCTGAAGGCAGCCCAGACGCAGTAAGGCATTCAAAATTCCCCAGCTAAACTCTAAAATGGGCGTGGGTTAGCTCAACCCCAGTGACAGATCGCCAGGTGGATAACTCGCCATGCCCCCGCTAACCGACGACACCCTCTGGGCCATTCTCAACGACGAGATGGGCGACGACGCCGTCAATCGTCTGGTCTGGCACGGGCTGGGCTACCGTGAAACCCCAGCGGGTTGGGACACATCAGCGGTCGATGCCGCCTGGGCCGAAAAGTACCCCGAACCGCCCAACTTTATTGAAAGCCGCCCGGCCACGGTGCAGCTGACCCGCTCCATTCCCCCAGCCGATAAGCAGCTA
>DASQNN010000604.1:0-9157 GCA_035644955.1 Nodosilinea sp.
ACAAATCACACCTTGGGAGAGCCCAGCGGCCCCAGCAGCAAAAACGGCCAGGGCAGCTCCAGATCGGGCACCAGATCGGCGTAGGCTTTCAGCCCAGGCAGGGCAGAGGGCAGCACAAACCGCAGCGATCGCAGGGAAGCAGGCCGTTTGCCGTTTGCATCTACCAGCCCGTAGTCGCGGGCCAGTTCTGCCACAATCTGCACCTGCCCCGTGCGACGCAGCAGGTTGGCATCCGCCGCTAGGGTCGCAATTACCCGCCCCGTCAGCAACGGCGTTTCCCAGTTGTAGTGATCGGGGGCTGCCTCAGTCGCCCCCGCCGATCCCCCTAAACCCATCTCCGCCGCAAACTGGGTCATCAGCTCGGTGCCAACAATACCCGGCCAGATCGAGAGCGAGGTCACCTGGTGTGGTTTAAGCTCTACAGCCATGTCGGCGGCCATGCGATCGCAGGCGGCCTTGCCCACCCCGTAGGGCACGCCAAAAATGTACGACAGCCCCCCCCAAGAAGAGAGCGTGCAGATTAGCCCCCGCCGCCGAGGCACCATCAGGCGGGCCGCATAGACGCTGGCAACATAGTGACTGCGCAAGCCCACTCCGTTGCAGTCATCCCAAAAGTCGGGGTCAGACTCCCAGAAGGGCTTGCCGTAGGCGGCCTTGAGGGCTGATACCCCCGCGTAAGCGTTGTTCACCAGCAGGTCGAGTCGGCCATTCTGCTCCGCCTCAATGCGCTCAAAGAGGGCGCTGACCTGGTCGTCGTCGCCGTGGTCTATCGACACTGGGATGGCAGTACCGCCCGCCTGGGCGATCGCGGCGGCGGTCTCTTCCAAAGATCCCACCGAATCGGCGGTAGCCGTCAGGGTCCGACCGGTAATGTAGACCGTCGCCCCAGCCTCCCCCAGCCCCGTCGCAATGCCTTTGCCCAAGCCCCTTGTGCCCCCCGTGACCAGGGCGATGGCTCCTTCCAGTGGTTTCATAGATGACTCCTGCTATCCTTTGATGGTATAGCAACCTCCCCAGCGGGCAGGCCGGTTGAAGGGAGGATTTCTGGAGGGTTGCAAGCCGGCTAGCACCCCAGGTTCGGCCACCATGAGCTTGGTGGTGGCGGGATCTAACCCTCGGTGAAGGCAGCCTGTTGTTGCCGTGTCCAAGGCGCTGCAAGGGAGTCGAACAGTGTCATCGATGGTCGTGCACATTGATGACCGACCGAGGTTGCTGAATATCAGGTGCAAATCAAAAATGGGCGTTGCTGGATACAGGTATGAATCAAAACTGCAACGTCTCTCGTAGGGGCGCCGCAATTCTCATTATGGATAAGATGCTCTGGTGGGCTCTTGGGTTGTCGCTCCATGGGCCGCTGCCTAGGACTAGACGTCCTAGGCTCAAAGCGAAAGTCCTCTAACGAGGACTCTCTGGGTTACATAGTCTGCTTTAGCAACCTTCTGCTATGAGACCGGGAATTCGCTCCTGGTCGGTTTGGGCCATAGTTCAGTGTCCACAACCACAATGAGAATTGCTGGTAGGGGCGGGCCTTTGAGGGTTAGCCGATGCGCAGGAGTTCTACGTCGAAGAGCAGGGTGGCGTTGGGAGGAATGACCCCACCCGCGCCGCGACTGCCGTAGCCCAGTTCCGAGGGAATCACGAGCTTGCGCTGGCCGCCCACTCGCATGGTGCCGACCCCTTCATCCCAGCCCTTAATGACCTGGCCCACGCCAATTTGAAAGGTAAAGGGCCGCCCGCGATCGCGGGAGCTGTCGAACTTGGTGCCGTCTTCGAGGGTGCCGGTGTAGTGCACCGTAACCCGCTGCCCCGGCTGGGGCATGGCCCCGGTGCCTTCCACAATATCGACGTACTGCAGGCCTGAGTCGGTGCTAATCAGGCTTTCTTCGGCCATGGGGTCGGTCATAGAGTCGGTCGCCTCGGGGGTAACAACAGGATTTAAATCGGCAGCAGCCTGGGCAATTTGGGCTACGGGCTCGGCCACAACAGCGGCCTCTTCGATAGCTCTGGTTTCAATAATTTCAGGGCTGGCTAGATTAGACGCTATTGCCTGCGGCTGCGAGCCGGTAAACTGAGCCACCAGCAGCACCATACAACAGGCCGCTAAAACCCCCAGGCTAATTAAAATTTCTCGCAAAATCCACCTCCCACTGTGGTCTTTTTCCTAACGATCCTTTTCCTAACGATCATATAGCAAACCCTCCCCTAGCTAAACCGGTACCCAAACCCCCGCAGCGTCGTCACGTACTGGGGGTGGGCCGGGTCGGCCTCAATTTTTTCCCGCAGCCAGCGAATGTGGACATCTACGGTTTTGCGATCGCCAACAAAATCCGTGCCCCAAACGGCCTGAATCAGTTCTTCCCGCGACCAGACTCGGTTAGGGCTCTGCATAAACAGCTCTAGAATGCGAAATTCCTTGGGCGATAGGCCCACCTCCTGACCCGCCACCACCACCCTAAACTCGGTGGTGTAGAGAACAATGTCTTTGTAGGTCAAGATGGCGGTATCGGGGGTGGCCGTTGACCACTGCTGCCGCCGCAGTAGAGCCCGGCAGCGGGCAATCAGCTCGCGCATGCCAAAGGGCTTGGGCAGGTAGTCGTCGGCTCCCACCTCTAGCCCCACCACCCGATCCATCTCCGCCCCCTTGGCGCTCAAGATCAAAATGGGGATGTCTAGGTTGTGGTGGCGCATCATGCGGCAAATATCGAGCCCGTTAACCCCAGGCAGCATCAGATCGACGATCGCCAAATCGACCTTGGGCCTCGCCATACCCTCACCAGGGGCAGGAAACATTAGCTCTAGAGCCCGCTGGCCCGACCCAGCTGTGATCACCTCATAGCCCTGTTCGGTAAGCGCCAGGGCCACCGTCTCTCGAATCAGATCTTCATCGTCAATCACCAAAATGCGCTCTTGCACACCCGACAACGGAGCTGAACCAGGGGATACTTTTTGCACGGCGGGGCCAAAGGCATAAACATCGGCGCAGGCAGACCGCAAAACGCTGTCGATTGTCCCAACCGGGGTTGGGCTAACCGAGGTTCGCGCAGCAACCTAACCCCTTGTCTGGGGTTGCGGTCAACGTTTGCGCCACTAGGCCATGGTCTCGGATACAGCTTAAGAAAAAACGGGGTTCTGGTTAAGCTTATGTAAATACCCCCGCTTTGGGGCTGGTCGAAGGTTTTGGCTCCAGGCTAACTCTGGCTGGCCTCTGGGCGAGTCAGGGCTGCATCGAGCACCGGCAGTAGCACCAACAGTCGACAATTGTTGTCACCATTACTCTGCACGTTGATCTGGCCACCGTGACGCTCCACTAGATGCTGACTCAGCAGCAGCCCCAGCAGGGGGCGAGGAGGTAGGTTAGCGGTCAGCTTTGGGGTCTGGAGAATCTCAACGACTTCGGTGGGTAGTCCTTCCCCTAACCAGGGGTTAGACAGCCATATCCCCAGGGCGAGGGACTGCCCCCGTCGACAGGCGTGAATGCGCAGGGTGCCATTGTCGCCAGACACCTGCATAATGCTGAAAATCAAGTGATACAGGATTTGCTTGACTACGTGCTGATCTAATATCCAGTGGTTTTCTCCCGGCTCAACGGTCAGGGTGAGGGTTTGAACCCACTTCTCAGCCAGGGGCGTAAGGGCGCCAACCACCTGATTGCCCAAAACCTCAATATCCACAGCGGTGGGCACTAGGTCAGCGCGCTCTGCCTTTGCCGGGCCGAACTCGATCAGTTCATCGGCCAGGGTCATCAGGGTCTGGCTGCTGCGGTGCACAATGTCGGTATACTCGCGCTGCTTGGGAGTTAGGGGGCCGTAGATTTCCCGGCTCAGCATGGTGGTCATGCCCAGAACCGTCGTCAGCGGGGTGCGGAGCTCCTGGGCGAGCTGAGTAACCAGGTTGAGCCGCACTCGATCCACGATGGATTCTAGGGACAGTGGCCCTGGGTTAGGGGCGGGCAGAGCCAGTGCCGTGCTGGCCGTAGCCCGCTGGCGCTCATACTCACTCATGCCCCAGCGGGCCGCCATAGCCAGAAACCCCAAGTCTTGATCGCTAAACAGGCGCGGGCGGCAATCCATCACGGCTAGGGTGCCCAGGCAGGTGCCCTGGCTGGTGATCAGCGGCACCCCACAGTACGCTCTAATGCCGTAGGTGCTGACCAGCTCGCTCTGGGCTAAGACCGGGTTTTCGGCGGTATCGGGTACGACCAGAGGCTGTTCGCTGTCGATAACGTAAACCCCCAGCCCGTTGCCGAGGGGGAGCTGACGCTGCTGCGAAAGGGAGTTGCCCAGCCCCAACGACGACAGCCCAACAGCGGCGCGCACGTACTCGGTCTGGCTATCGGCTACGGTCACCACCACCAGGGGCATACCTAAAAAGCGGCCCGCCACTTGCGCCGCTTCTTCCCAGGCGGGAATGCTGCTGGGGTGGTCTAGATCAAGGGCGGCGATCGCCTGGCTGCGCCGCTGCTGCCGCTCAGCCCAGGACAGACCCTGGAGGGAACAACAGGGCCAGGTTAGCGGGGCGATCGCGGCTTCACCCTCAGACAGCACCGGAAACACAGAAACGCTCATGGCCAACGCTTTACCCTTGCTGAAACACAGCCTTAAGGTGCCCTGAGACCACGGCTTAAGTAACGGCAGTTGGGGCCAAACGGTATCTTTATTTACCAGATACGGCGTTTCATGGGTGCGTGCTGGCCTGGGCTAGGTTTCCAGACAGCGCCCAGGCCAGCCCCTGGCAGCTCAGGCCAAGGATTGAGGTGGTTCAACCGTAACGGTCTCAACGGCAGCAGCAGCTTCAGCAACGGCGGCAGCTTTAGCGACGGCAGCAGCTTTAGCGACGGCAGCAGCTTCAGCGGCAGCGGCAGCTTCAGCAGCGGCAGCAGCTTCAGCGACGGCGGTAGCAGCTTCAGCAGCGGCGGTCTCAGCAGCAGCCTGATCGAGCAGCGTCCAAATTTGCTGCAGCATCGGCCCCAGCCCCGTACCAGCCACCGCCGAGATGCCATATACCGGCCCCGGCACCAGGGGGTCAAACTGGTCGATGAGTTCAGCCAAGGCTTCGGGGGTGAGGGCGTCAACTTTGTTGAGCGCCAGCACCTGGGGGCGATCGCTGAGGTCGCGTCCGTAGGCCTCTAGCTCCTGCTGAATGGTGTGAAAATTGTCGAGGGGGTGTTCGACGGTGGCATCGACCACGTGCAGCAGCAGCCGGGTGCGCTCAATGTGGCGCAAAAACTCGTGGCCCAGCCCCAGCCCCTGGTGAGCCCCTTCAATTAGCCCCGGAATGTCGGCAAACACAGTGCCATCGCCCGTGGGTCGACGCACGACCCCCAGGTTGGGCACCAGGGTCGTAAACGGGTAGTCGGCAATTTTGGGCCGGGCCGCCGACAGCGCTGAAATCAGCGTTGACTTACCTGCGTTGGGTAGGCCCACAATCCCCACCTCCGCCAGCAGCTTTAGCTCCAGGCGCAGACGTCGCTCTTCGCCGGGCAGACCCGGTAGGGCGTGCTCGGGGGCGCGGTTGCGGTTGCTTAAAAAGTGGCGGTTGCCCAGGCCCCCCTTGCCCCCCTGAGCCACACAGAGCACCTGGCCGGGGGTGACCAAGTCGCCCAGCAGCTCGTCGGTATCGGCAGCGTAGACAGCTGTACCGCAGGGCACCTCCAGATACAGGTCGGCCCCAGCGGCCCCGGTCATGTTTTTGCGGCCGCCGCGCTGGCCACTGTCGGCTTTGAATCGATGGGCGTAGCGAAAGTCGAGCAGGGTTTGCAGCTGCGAGGTGGCCCTTAGATAAACCGAGCCACCGGGGCCACCGTTGCCCCCCGCTGGCCCGCCCGCCGGTACGTACTTCTCGCGTCGAAAGGCCACAACACCATCGCCGCCGTCGCCCGCGATGACGTCAACCTCAGCTTGATCGATAAATTGCATTACTTGGTGCCGCCATTGGCAGACTGCTGCTGAAGCTCAATCATCGCTGCCCGAATTTGCTCTGCCAGGGCTGGATCTTGGGGATGGGCCGCGGTAATAGCGTTGAAGCGGCGCACCGTCAGCCCATTGGCCTGAACGATTTTGCTGGCCTGGTTGCAGTAGTTAACCACAATCGTGCGTACATTGGAGCGCAAGTTGCGGGGCAGCTGGTTGAGGCTAGCGGTGCTGGTACAGGACATATCAATTCTGCTGATATCCTGGCTGGTGCCCGTCAGCAGCGTTCTGATTTGACTGTAGGCTTCGTTACGAGGGCTGTCCATTTCGAGTACCGAAGCGGCATAGCCGGCCACTTCTTCGGGAGACACGTTGCTGTCTTGGGCCCAAACGGCCCCCACGGTGGCACCGCCCACCGCCGTCGGCAGCTGAACTCCCGACCCTGCCAGCAGGCTGAGGCTGGCCACAGCGGCAGCGATAACGACACTGCGACCTGGCCTGGTAATAGATCGGGTAATAGATAAAGGGTGAATAAATCGGTGGATCATTTATGTGTACTTCTCCTGTGCTGGTATTAACCAGAATGGCCCCATGCAATGTCTGTGCTCCAAGCCTCGAAAACGCCTGCCCAAATGCGGAGGTGCCGACCCCGGTGTAGTTGCTTAGATCTCCCAGCCCAGACGGGACAGCACCCGTACTAGTTCCAGTTTGAAGCTATGCCCCCCCAGGCTTCAACACTCGGCAGAGTTCTATCACTTTTGTCTGTAGGGTAGCGCGTTCATCTCGGCCCTGCTTTAAATCAGACTCTAATTCTAGTAGCAAAGGCAGGCTCCGTTGCAATTGGGCTAAACTTAGCGATCGCACCTCTTGTTTTAAGAAATAAATGCGCTTAGGGTTAGCCACCTCGGCGGCGGCGGCCATCTCGGCGTCGCTTTGCACGCCGGCCTGAATCAGTGCCTTCAGCCACAGCCAGAGGCGAAACTGGCTGACCAGGGTGGCCACAATGCGCAGGGCCGGCTCGTTGCGATCGAGCAGGTCATTGACCAGGGCAAGCGCCGTAGGCGTGTCGCCCTGCTTAAGAGACTGGGCCAGCTTGAGGCTGGTTTGGGTCGATACCGTCACCAACTCGGCGGCCACAGCGGGGGAAATGGGCTGCGGGTTGTTCCCCCAGTAGAGGGCCAATTTTTCCAGCTCCAAGTGGAGCTGACGGGTGTCGTTGCCCACCGCCTCAGTCAGTAGGTCAACGGTGGCAGGCTCTAGGGCCAACCCTCGCTCTTTCACCACGCTCACCACCTGCTGGCGAATCTGGTCGGTCTTCCAGGGAGGGATAGTGGCGAACTCGCGCACCTCCCCCAGGGTTTTAAAGAGTTTGGTAAATTTGGCTCGCCCGTCGGGCTTGGCCACGCTGGTCAGCAGCAGCACCGTGGTGTCGGGCAACTGGGGCAGGGTGCGCTCAAACTCCGCCAGCGTCGCCTCGGGGCAGCGCTGGCCCAGCCCTGTGTTGGCCAGCCACACCAGCCGCTGCCCCTGACCAAAGGGCGGCGTCATCGCCTGGTTGAGGGCCTGGGCAGGGCCGTTTGGGGCCTCCGGCGGCACCACATCGTAGTTAAAGCTGGCCCAGTCCTGGTCGAGGGTGCGCTGGCGCAGGTCGTGGACAGCCTTTTGGAGGGCAAAGTCGTCGTCGCCCCAGAAGTAGTAGGCGGGCATGGGAGATGGGGAAATGAGAGGGATGGGGAGATTGGGGGACGGATGACTGCAAAATTGGAAATTCAAAATTTTGAACGTTGCATTCCTCATCGTCCGGCGGGGCACCGTGGGATGATAGAACCTCCTGAGGGGAGCAAATCTAGAGATGGGACAGTTGGTTCTATGGCAAAGCTCGTGCAAAGCCCCATTTTAGAAGAAAGCTTTGCGTTGATAGATCAAGAATTTGGCGACCACTCGTTTACCCCGGCGGAGTATGCGGTGGTCAGGCGAGTTATCCACAGCACCGCCGATTTTGAGTTTAAACACCTGGTAAAGTTTGGGCCAGGGGCGATCGCGGCGGCGCTTCAGCACCTCTGCCAGGGTAGCCCCATCGTTGTGGATGTGACCATGGTGCGCCAGGGGGTAGTGGGCATGGTGGAGCGCACGTTTCAAAATCCGCTGCTGACGGCGGTGACGGTGGGAGACCCCCCTGAGGCGGGGCGCACCCGCACCGAGACAGGCCTGCTGCGGTGTTTGGCGGAGTACCCAGCCGCGCTGGTGGTGGTGGGCAATGCGCCGACGGCCCTGCTGGCTCTGTGCGATCGCATCCACGCTGGCCAGGCCCAACCAGCCCTGGTGATTGGCGCTCCGGTGGGCTTTGTGGCGGTAGAAGACTCGAAGCAGCGCCTGGCCCAGACCCCGGTGCCGCAGATGCGGATAGAGGGGCGCAAGGGCGGCTCGGCAGTGGCCGCCGCCATGCTCAACGCCCTGCTGGTGCTGGCCTGGGAGCAGCAGCCATGACCCCCATTCAGGTGGTGGGGGTGGGCATGGACGGGCGCGCTGGCCTAGCCCCCACCCTACAGGCCCTGATCGACGGGGCGACGGTGCTGGTGGGCAGCTCCCGCCACCTCAGCTACTTTCCTGAGGCGGCCGCCGAAACCTGGCCGCTGGACGACCTGAAGGCCACCCTCGATCGCCTCCAAGCCTGGCTCCGGGCTGGTAACCCTGGCACCGCCGTCGTGCTGGCCTCGGGCGACCCGCTCTTTTTTGGCCTAGGACGGCTGTTATTAGAGCACTTGCCCCCCGAAAGCCTCACCTTTTACCCCCACCTGAGTGCGGTGCAGCTGGCCTTTAGTCGGCTCAAGCTGCCCTGGCAGGGGGCAACCCTAATCAGCGCCCACGGCCGCTCGACCGAGGCCCTGATCACAGCCCTGGGCCGAGGAGATGAGCTAATGGCGGTACTCACCGACCCCACCCACACCCCCGCCGCCCTGGGCCGGCTGATTCTCACCCTGGAGTTGCCCTACAGCTATCGCCTGACCGTGTGCGAAAACCTGGGCGGGGAGGCCGAAACCCTGCACAGTCTCACCCCCGAAACCGTTGTGGATAAAACCTTTGCCCCGCTCAACGTGGTGGTGCTTCAGCGGCAAAGCGAGGATTTTCCCGAGTTAGACCAGCTGCCGCTGATCGGGCTGCCCGATCGCGCCTTTGCCACCTTTGGCGATCGCCCTGGCCTGATTACCAAGCGCGACATTCGCCTGCAAATTCTGGCCGATCTAGAC
>DASQNN010000605.1:0-3881 GCA_035644955.1 Nodosilinea sp.
AGGTCGTACTGGGTGCGGTTGGTGTCCTGGTACTCATCCACTAAAACGTGGCGAAAGCGCTTGTGCCAGTAGGCCAGCACCTGCTCATTCTGCTGAAACAGGTGCACCGGCATGAGAATTAAATCGTCAAAATCGAGGGCGTTATTCTCCGCCAGGGTCTTTTGGTAGTGGCGGTAGACATCGGCAATCACCCGGCCCCGGTAGTTGGGCTGGTCTTTTTCCAGCTCGTCGGGGGTGAGGTTTTGGTTTTTGGCGTTGCTGATGGCAAAGCGCACCGATCGCGGGTTGAACTTCTTATCGTCGAGGTTCAGCGTCTGGGTGACGATGGTTTTGACCACGCTTTGGGCATCGGACTCGTCAAAAATCGAGAAGCTTTTCGTCCAGCGGTACCCGACCGGGTGCTGGTACTTTTCAATATCGAATCGCAGAATGCGGGCGCAGAGGGCGTGGAAGGTGCCAATCCACAGATGCTTGGTAATGGTCTTGTAGATCTGGGATCTGAGCTTGGTCTGCTCGTACTGGGGCAGGGCAGAGAGCGATTTGCCGTGGCGGGCCTGGGCATTCTGCTCGGCAAAGAGCACCTCGATGCGCTCCTTCATTTCTTTGGCGGCTTTGTTGGTAAAGGTCACCGCCAAAATGTTGTCGGGGTCGGTTTTGTGGGTAAGTACCAGGTTGGCAATGCGGTAGGTGAGGGCGCGGGTTTTGCCCGACCCCGCCCCGGCCACCACCAGCAGCGGGCCGCAGTAGTGCTCGACGGCCTGACGTTGGGCGGGATTGAGGGGGGCGAGAAAGTCAGTCATTACAACCAGGTGAGGTTTTATGCCTATTTAGTGCCTATCCAGTATGACACTGGCCGCGATGAATCGATGCCCCACCCCGCCTCCGCTGGAGGTTTTTGCCGCTGCTGCCGCCGCCGGGCACAGCAGCAGCACTTGCCAATGGAGCCGGGGCGGTCAACCACTAGAGGGCGCCGCAGTCGGCCTATCCCCGATTCCTCCATAACAGCCTACCGGTAGAAACCCGCGCTAAAAATCCTGTGATATTCTCAGGGGAACAGTGGCCCCGGGCAACCGTGATCCAGTGGCTGACCATTCTGCTGAATTTTAGGCTCGAATAACCCTATGAAGTTGTCTCGACGGTGGTTTAACCAGGCCTGCCTGGGGGTAGCGGCAGCGCTAGCGACGGCGGCCTGTGGCGGCGGCGGCGGTGGCGGCAGTAACGATGTGGTCAGCGTTGGCTCTAAAGACTTTACCGAGCAGCTAATCATCGGCGAAATGTATGCCCTGGTGCTCGAAGAAAATGGCTTTACCGTCGAGCGCAAGCTGAATTTGGGCGGCACCCCGGTGGCCCAGGCGGCGATCGAGAGCGGTGACATTGACCTCTACCCCGAATACACCGGCACCGCGCTGCTGACGGTGCTCAAGCAGCCGGTCAGCAGCGACCAGCAGGCCGTGTTCGACACCGTTAAGCAATCGTACCAGGAGCAATTTAACCTGGTGTGGCTTGAACCCTCGCCCATGAACAACACCCAGGCCCTGGCCATGACCGAGGAGCGAGCCAGCGCCCTGGGCATTCGCACTATTTCTGATTTTGCGGCCCAGGCCAGCAACCTGACGCTGATCGGCCCGCCGGAGTTTGAGGTGCGCGAAGACGGTCTGCCGGGGCTGCAAGCCGCCTACGGCAACTTTGCGTTGGGAGAATACAAAGCCGTCGATGCGGGCCTGCGCTACCGGGGGCTGGTGGATGGGGAAGCCGATGTGGCGGTGGCCTTTGGCACCGATGGCGAGATCAACGCCTTTAACCTGGTGGTGCTGGAAGATGACGAGGCGCTGTTTCCGCCCTACCAGGTGGCACCGATTGTCAGCCAGGCGGCACTAGATGCCAACCCCGGCATTGCCGATGCCCTCAACCAGGTGTCGCCCCTGCTCACCGACGACGTGATGCGCCAGCTCAACTACGAGGTGAGCGGCAACCAGCGCGAACCGGCGGATGTAGCGCGCGAGTTTTTGGTCGATGCGGGCCTGGTAACGGAATAGCCCCTTAAATCCCCCTCCCCCTGAAAAGAGACCCATGAGCAACCTTCAGTTTGATGACGTTTCGCTGCGGTTTGCCGGGGGGGCGCGGCCGGCGGTCAACCGGGTGACCTGCCAGGTCAACTCGGGGGAAATTGTGGTGATTTTGGGACCGTCGGGCTGCGGCAAAACCACGCTGCTAAAGATGGTGAACCGCCTCTACGAACCCACCGACGGCAATATCTTTTTGGACGGGGTTAACATTCGCAAGCGGTCGGCCACCAAGCTGCGGCAGCAGATTGGCTACGTGATTCAGCAGTCGGGGCTGTTTCCGCACATGACGGTGGCCGACAACGTGGCGGTGGTGCCCAAGCTGCTGGGCTGGCCCAAGCCCCAGACCCAGGCCCGCATTGACGAGCTGCTGGACTTGGTGAAGCTGCCGCCAGGGGAATTTCGCGATCGCTACCCCGCTCAGCTCTCCGGCGGGCAGCAGCAGCGGGTAGGCATCGCTCGGGCGCTGGCGGGCAACCCCGGCATTATGCTGATGGACGAACCCTTTGGGGCGATCGACGCGATCACCCGCACGGCTTTGCAAGACGAGATTCTGCGTCTCCAGGGGCAGCTCAAAAAAACCATTCTGTTTGTCTCCCACGATGTGGAAGAAGCCCTGCGCCTGGCCGATCGCATTTTGATCATGCGCCTGGGCGAGGTGGTGCAGTTTGACACCCCTTTTAACCTGCTGACCAAACCCGCCGATGACTTTGTCTACACCCTGCTGGGGGCTGACGATATGGTGCGCCAGCTGGGTCTGCTGCGGGTGAGTTCTGCGATGATGGCGCTGCCCCCCAACTACAGCAACGGCCACAACCCCACCCTCTCCCATCTAGACAGCCTGCGGGATGCGCTGTCGCTGATTCTCAAGACTGGGGCACCGGCGCTGACGGTGCTGGCAGAAGGCAACCCGGTGGGGCTACTCACCCTCGACCATATTCGCGAGTCGGCGGTAGCGGGGCCAGGACCAGGAGAAAACGGGCGATGAGCTACCTGCTGAGCAACCCCGGCGACGTGCTGACCCTGCTGCTGCAACACCTGCGAATGACGGGAATTTCGCTGGGGATTGCGATCGCGATCGCCGTTCCCCTGGCGCTGCTGGTCTCGCGGCTGCGCTGGCTCTCCGTTCCCGTGCTGGGTAGTCTAGGGGTGCTCTACACCATCCCCAGCCTGGCGCTGATTATTTTTTTGGTGCCGCTGTTTGGCCTCAACGCCACCTCGGTGATTGTGGCAATGGTGCTCTACACCCAGGTGATTTTGGTGCGCAACCTGACGGTGGGCCTGGCGGGCATAAACCCCGCCGTGCTGGAGGCGGCGCGGGGCATGGGTATGAGCGTAAGCCAGCGGTGGTGGCGGGTGCAGGTGCCCCTGGTGCTGCCGGTATTTTTGGCCGGGGTGAGAATTGCGGCGATTGTGGCGATCGCGATCGCCACCATTGGGGCCAAGTTCAACGCTGGCGGCCTGGGCAAGCTGCTGTTCGACGGCATTCAGACCAACCGCTATGACAAGATTGTGGCCGGGTCTATTGCGGTGGCCGTTCTAGCTTTTGTGATCAACGGGCTGCTGCTGGCCCTGGAGTACTACGCCCAACCCCAGCGACGACTGAAGAAAAACCTATAAATGCTTTGCTTGCGCCTGGTTTTCTTCGACCAATTCTGGTGGGTGGCGCTGCTAAATACGATCGCATTTTATCGGTTTGTTCCCGTTGTCGTTTTGCTTCCCCTAGGGGTATGGTTTCGGCAGCGGCGTTTGATTTTGAATGGAAATCTGACTGATTCCAAATCATGACTACCAATGTTGCTATTAGCTCGCTAGAGC
>DASQNN010000606.1:0-8232 GCA_035644955.1 Nodosilinea sp.
GGCGCGATTACCATAGCGCGCGCACACCTTCGTCCTCAACCTGAGTATTTTGCTGTTGTTGGACGGTGCCAGGCTGCTGCTGTTGGAAGGTTCCAGGCTGCTGCTGTTGTTGGACGGTGCTGGGCCGCTGCTGCTGTTGAACAGTTCCAGGCTGCTGCTGCTGTTGAACGGTCCCAGGCCGCTGCTGCTGTTGAATGGTCCCAGGCTGCTGCTGCTGTTGAATGGTTCCAGGCTGCTGCTGTTGTTGGACGGTGCCGGGCCGCTGCTGCTGTTGAACGGTCCCAGGTTGCTGTTGCTGTTGAATGGTCCCAGGCTGCTGCTGTTGTTGAACAGTTCCAGGCTGCTGCTGCTGTTGAACGGTCCCAGGCCGCTGCTGCTGTTGAACGGTCCCAGGTTGCTGTTGCTGTTGAAAAGTCCCAGGCTGCTGCTGTTGTTGAACAGTTCCAGGCTGCTGCTGCTGTTGAACGGTCCCAGGCTGCTGCTGCTGTTGAATGGTCCCAGGCTGCTGCTGCTGTTGAATGGTCCCAGGCTGCTGCTGTTGGACGGTGCCGGGTGTTTGAGTGCCTTGGGTGGCAGGAGTTTGTTGGGTTGTTGGATTCTGCTGGTTTTGGTTAGTTCCATTCACTTGAGCAGTCACGCTAGGCATACCGACAAGTACACCAGTCACTACCGCCCCGGCTAAACCGGTCAACGCAAGAATAAAGCGATTTTGAGAGTTCATAGAATACCTCTAACAATGGGTGCAATGGGTGTCAGCTCAACTCAATTGAGTAAGAGCACTTAGTTGAGAGCCTAAAGCTGATTTTTGACTAAGCCATCTGTCAATGGTTTGGCATTGCTGAGAGGTATTTTCTGGTGCTCGATAAAATGTAAAAAATAGAGATCCTCGTAGCTTTGGTGGAGCGTTAGCAAAACCCGGCCTGGGAAAATTGGGTTTGACCGAACTCCAGTAGTCTATTCAACGAAAGGTGACAGGTTAGTGGGGTTCAGGGTTCAAGGTTTCAGGTTCACGGCAGGCCTTGAATCATGCACCACACACCTTAAACCCTCAATTCTAGGCCATCAAAGCCTGCATAATTCGTTTGATTAAGTACTAGTGCTAACGACACCCGCTAGTAGAGTGGGATCGCTATTTGCTCTTACTGCAGAAAGACGATAATGCATGAAAAGTCTCGCTGGGCTACTGCACCACAGTGACTGATGTGTCAAAATTGACCTGACGGTACAACTCTTCGAGATCGGCAGTATTCATGTGAATGCAACCATGGGAAGCATTTTTGCCAATCGTTGCCGGATTACGAGTACCGTGAAACCCGATCCAATTGTTGCCGTCTGTCCAAAAGCCAATCCATCGCGTACCTAGAGGGTTGCGGGCATCGCCACCAAGAATTCTTTCCCCTGTAAAGGGACTAATCCAAATCGGGTTTTCGCGCATCTGTTGTACCTGAAATGTACCCACGGGGGTTTCCCAACCGGCACGCCCTACCCCAATGGGATAACGCTTAATTGTCTTTTCTCCCTGATGAACCAAGACTTCATGGCGACTCAGGTGAATGACTAAGCGAATAGTTTCAGTTTGTGGAGCAGCAGCAAGGACTGTAGCAGTGGTCTCAGCTTGTGGAGCAGCAGCAAGGGCTGTAGTAGCGGGCTCAGCCCCTGCGGCCTGAGCGCTGTTGTCGAGAAGAGGTGGAAAAACGGGCCCATCTTGTGGCGCAGGGGTAGAAAGCTCGCTGACCAGCTCCGTTTCAGGGACAGGAGGAGTGGCAGTATCCGGCAAGTAGCCAGAACGGGCCTGCTGGGCAGCGGGCACGCTTAAACTTATGGCCAATGCAAGCCCAGCCAGACTGATGAAGCGGTTTAGCATGTTGAAGGTCTAAGGTGCGATCGCGCAAGACATCAAGGTCAAAGAAGTGTTGCAAGTCTGCGTTCCGTTTGAAACTTGTGGTCTCAAACTAGGTGTTTAGACGAGCAGGGTAAGTAGGTTGCTGCCAAAAACTGTGGACGGCAAACGCTCACAGTTGTTTGGAAACCGCCTCTACCCCGAGGCTGATACTACCCACATCTTTAGCCCGAACTATCACTCGACTGGCTTTAGTTCGACTTCCCTCGCACTCTGCAAGTTCTGCGGTTCAGCCAACGGCTTGCGGATCCAATCTCTCACTTAGAAATCAACGTTTTTGAAGTGATTACAAGACCGATCGCCTGAGGATAGTCGGGCAGTTTGTTGGGCATAAACTTCTATGGGTTGAGCTATACGATCGCCCTGGAAAAGCACAAAATTTCCCATAACTGCTTGCTAAACCGGTCAAAACGCAGAAATAGCCGGGTTTGGGCCGCTTTTAAATACAGTGCTTACACGCCCAAGGTAGAGCGAAGGGCTTTTGAGGGCTCAGAAATTCCAAAGCACCTATACTTCAATGATCGCGATCGCCTGCGCTATCCCGTTCTTAACCCATCAATACAAGCTCAGGGAGGGCCTTCTGGTCGCCGGTTAGCTCACGACGTTCTATAGGGTTCGGCTGCGATGCTTTGAATGGTGTGGCAGAGGAGTCTCTAAATCTGCTTCAGCTTCAGAGATCGTATTTCTTTCCCCTAGAGTCGAAAAATAGCCCTGGCTCTAGGCCTGAGCCTGACCCACAGGCAGCGCCACCTGGCACTGGGGGCAAAGGCCAAAAAACTCTAGGGTGTGGTAGAAAATCTTGAACTGGTGGGCCTGGTGCAGATCTTCCTCCAGGCTGTGCACCGGGCATTCATCAATAGCGATGGTGATGCCGCACTGAAGGCAGGTGAGGTGGTGGCGATCTTCCTGGGGCAGGCTGTAGAGGGCTTCGCCGGAGGGCAGGGTGCGCATTTGTACGGCCCCTTCCAGCTTGAGGGCATCGAGGGAGCGATAGACCGTAGCCAACCCCATGCTGATCCCCTCCTGGCGCATGTCGATGTAGAGATCTTGGGCAGAAATGGGCTGGTTTAGGCCCTTAAGGGCAGTCAGTATCTTTTCTTGATTGCGGGTTCGTCGCACCATGCCGGGTCACTCGATTTGCCTCCATTTTATCAACCAGCCGATACGGTAGGATGGTGGGTACCAACTATTGTGATTACCCCCGCCGCCAAGGGAGTTTACCGTGCCTCAATACAGCGCCCGCATCTACGTCACCCTGCGCCCGTCGGTGCTCGACCCGGCCGGTACAGCGGTGCAGTCGGGCCTAGCCCATATGGGCTACACCAATGTAGGCCCCATTCGCATCGGCAAATACATTGAGCTGACCCTCGAAGCCGAGACCGAAGCCGCCGCCAGCCAGCAGCTCGATCGCATGTGCGACCAGCTGTTGGCCAACCCGGTGATTGAAAATTATCGCTTTGAACTGCAAGCGCTGGCGACCGCCTAAATTCCCTACCCACTCTTTCCTGCCATGAAATTCGCCGTCATCGTCTTCCCTGGCTCTAACTGCGATCGCGATGTGGCCTACGTCACCCGCGATATTTTGGGGCAGCCCACCCGCATGGTCTGGCACGAAGACAGTGACCTCAGCGATGTCGATGTGGTGGTGGTGCCAGGGGGCTTTAGCTACGGCGACTACCTGCGCTGCGGCGCGATCGCCCGGTTTTCGCCCGCCATGCAGGCCACGGTAGCCCACGCCAACCAGGGCAAGCTGGTGCTGGGCATCTGCAACGGTTTTCAGATCTTGACCGAGGTGGGGCTGCTGCCGGGGGCGCTGATGCGCAACAAAGACATGCGGTTCATCTGCGATCGCGCGCCCCTCAAAGTTGAGCGCGCTGACCTGCTGTGGACCTCGGGCTACACCGCTAATCAGGTGATTACGCTGCCCATTGCCCACGGCGAGGGCTGCTACTACGCCGACGAGACCACCCTGGCCGAATTAGAGGCCAACCGGCAAATCGTCTTTCGCTACTGCGGCCCCGACGGCGCCGTAGATGCTGAGCACAATCACAATGGGTCTCTGGGCAACATTGCGGGCATTTGCAACCAGCAGGGCAACGTGCTGGGCCTAATGCCCCACCCCGAGCGGGCCGCCGATGCCGTGTTGGGCGGGGTTGATGGGCTGCCTATGTTCCAAAGCCTGGTGCGATCGCTGGTGGCAGCCTAGGGAATGGGGGCTTTGCCATTCCTTGAAACAAACCTCGGTATCGACGCACAAACTTCACCTAAACCGCCGTCACGGCGGTGGGGCTGGGTACACTTAACCCTCAGACCCAGCGCTGACCTAGGAACAATATCTAGGTCAGTGCTGGGTGTGTGTTGCCCCCAACGCCGCTGTGTTGCTGTAGGTCGGCCCAGACGACCTGGGGTCAAAAGCCCTAGGAGAAACCCCATGCCAGACTGTGACGAATGGCTCGGTAGCGCCCTGGCCTATCGTTCTACGCTGTATGAATACTGCCAGCTTGCCCTGCGCCCCACCCTAGATCAGGCCGCCGCCGAGCGCTTGGGCGAAATTTTGCAGCGGGCCGAAGCAGAACCGCTGCTGAATTTTTTGATCGACGAGGCCGATAGCCTGGTGGCGCAACTACAGCCCTGCCTCTGTGATCAGCGCCTGCACCAGCAGCAGCAGCGGCTGCGGGATGCGATCGATGCGCTCTGGGTCGATGAACTGCTGACAACCTGTAAGCGATCGTAGCTCTGGACCTTAGGATCGATCGCCGTACATTAGCCAGTGGTCAACTAACCCTACGCCCACCGCCAAAATAATCAACGGCACCACACTAAACCGAATACCGGTCTTTTCGGCCTCGTTGCGCCAGCTCAACAGCCAAAATGCCCTGTCGCCGATGCTAAAAGACGGCACGTCAAACGCCCGCAGCAGGGCTGGCAGGGCAGCAAATACAAGCACCAGAATCACCAGAACCACCGCAAAAACCTGCAAAAACCGTGCCATAGGCCGAGGCCTTATTCCCCAATCGGTATGCCACTTCTACTCGCTCACCTGGAGACACTTTGCTTACCTGGAGACACTGTAGAAGTCTATGTTTAAGAATTTTACTGGCTTGGTCATCCGCCCTTTGACCGCAACCCGATTTGCAGCTAATTTAATTCCTATGTACTACTTTGCTGGCCTCTGAGGAGGGCACTATGGAAGACAGCCCCAGCATTCTTTCTCACATTTCCATTGGCACTAACGACTTCGAGAAAGCGTTAGCCTTTTACGATCGCATTCTCCCCACCCTAGGCTGCACGCGGGTGATGGTTCACCCCGGCGCTGTCGCTTACGGCAAGCAATATCCCGAGTTTTGGGTGCAAACTCCCATCGATGGCCAGACCGCCACCGTGGGCAACGGCACTCATATTGGGTTTATCGCCCCGACAAAAGATGCTGTCCATGCCTTCTACGATGCAGCCCTGGCAGCAGGTGCCCAGGCCGACGGCCCCCCTGGCCCCCGCCCTGCCTACGGTGAGCCCTACTACGGCTGTTTTGTGCGCGACCTGGATGGACACAAAATTGAGGCCTCCTATTGGGATATGGTCCTGATCCAAGAGCTGTACGGGTAATGTTGACTTCATGGATCCCAAGACCGTTCTCAGGGTTCTCAGTAACAATGTTCTCAATAAACGATGGCAGGCTGGGATCAGGTGTAGTGTAAGGCTGCATGTCACTATCTCCTTCTTCCCCCATGAGGCCTAAGCGCTGGCTGGTGCAGGTGTGTCGCCACCGATCCTGCGATCGCGGCGGCTCCGAGGCTGTACTGGCGGCATTTCGGCAGCACCAGAGTGCACAGATAATAGTGGCTGAAAGCGACTGCATGGGCCAGTGCGGCTCTGGACCCACGGTTAAAGTCATGCCTGGCAACACCTGGTACTGCCAGGTCACCGCAGAGGATGTAGCGAGAATCGTGGAACAGCATTTGCAAGGTGGGGAGTTGGTGCGCGATCGCCTCCACCCCCGTTTTCACCCACCCACCCCATCAACTTAAACCATCTACCCAAGACGTTGGCCCATGCTTGAGGGCGGTAATCTCAGGAAATGCTGTAGCAACCATCAGGCAAGGGGCACAGCATGCTGCGCCCCTACCAACAGGCGTGACTAAATAGAACTGAGAAGTTAGACGCTGACGCTGGTTTCTTTGCCGGGGACAACAAACCCAAAGTAGCCGGCGATCGCAGCTGTCAACGCGTTGAACCAGACGTTGTTACCGAAAATCGGCATTAGCCCAAAGGTGGTGTGGGCTACGGGCACCAGACCCATAATGGCAATCAACAGGTAAGAAATCGCGAAGAACCGATTGTACAGGCGGGCGCCACCCAGGGTTGTAGAGGCTGAGATGCCAAAGATACCAACCGCTAGGTGAACCAGGTTGTGCATCAAGTTGATTGGGAACAGCCCAAAGAGATAGCCAAACCCTTGCACATAGGTATCGGCAAAATCCGTTGAAAGAGGGGCAGCACCAGCAATATCCGGCGAAGGGAGAGAGACCAAAGCCGGCACAAAGCCAGCTAGGCCCAGGGCCGTAAATAAGACGCCTAAAATTAGCGCACAATTGCGTTCGCTCATCATCGTTAATATCCTTTTGGTATGAGTAATGGGTGTGAGTAGATCAGGAGCTGGTTGGAAAGAAGAAAGAACCGCGCAATGGTCACTGGCGCAGCCGCTCCGCAGGAGTTAGGCCGGCCCAAGTGGGTCATTGCAGTTTTGCCGCCACTTTATTGGCAACGGGCGGGCAGCCGCACAAAACAGTTTCAGGTTGTGGGCCAGGCAGCCTCTAGAGTGAACCGGTTAAGTTATCAACGCCATCGCAGACTGCTTTGTAACGCCCTAGCTTCAAAGTAGACAAACCCCCTAGCCAGGTAATCAGCCGGAATATAGAGATAAAAAGTGCCCCATAGCCAAATCTTGCGATCGCCCCGTTAGAGGCTGTTTTACCAGCGCTCCACGGTATTAAATGCTGCATCTTCTACCTAATCTAGCTATGGTGTAACTAGCGCCTTGATGCCTCTATGCTGCAAATTACCAACCGCACTGCCATCCCCCTCAGCGACATTGAGCTGAGCGCCATTCGCTCGCAGGGGGCGGGGGGGCAAAACGTCAACAAAGTTGCCACCGCCATTCACCTGCGGTTTGACATCCACGCCTCATCGCTTTCGCCCCTTTACAAAGAGCGTCTGCTCAACCTCAATGACAGCCGCATCACTCAAGACGGCGTCATTATTATCAAAGCTCAGCAGCACCGCACCCAAGAGCAAAACAAAGAAGACGCCCTCAACCGCCTCAGAGCGCTGATTCAAAGCATTACCATTACCCCCAAAAAGCGCAAGCCGACCAAACCTTCCAAAGGCGCTCAAAGAAAGCGGCTCGACAGCAAAACCAAACGCAGCCAAATCAAGGCCCAGCGGGGCAACCTTCGGGATTAGATCTACGCCTTCCCACCCGCAATTCTCATTTTGGTTGTGGATACTGGACTATGGCCCAGAGCGCCCAGGAGTGAACTCCGGGGCTCATAGCAGCAGTCTGCTAAAGCAGACTATGCAACCCAGATAGTCCTCGTTAGAGGACTTTCGCTTCAAATGTTACGCTATAGGCTGGTTTGGCCTGACGCTAAGCCACAAGCTAGTGCTCTCACCCCTGGCTGACGGCCACCTTGGCCCCGGCCCCAGGCAAACGGTACCCTGAGAGCAAACCCAACTGTATCGCGATCGCCCCCTATGTTAGAACCTTCCCTGCTGCGCGCCCTCGTGTGGACTGACTATCGCCTCGCCGTTTTGTTTACAGTGTTTTTGCCCCTGGCGCTGCTGGTGTGGGCCTTTGTGCAAAAGAACGAGGCCATTCAGCACTTGCTGACGATCTACTGGAAGGTGGCGAGCCTGCTGATGATTACCGTCTACCTGATGATTGGCGGCTTTAACATCAGCTTTTTGTCGGGGCTGATGGCGCGGGTGCTGATTCCGTTGTCCCTGTGGTTTTGGGTAGACCTCAACGAAGAAATTCGCGAGCAGCCCAGTTCGCCGCTGAAGCTGATCTTTAACGCCTGGCGCTGGGCGATTACGCTCTACAACATCATCGGCGGTGCTATTTTGCTGGGCTTTGTGCCCTGTGCCTTTTCCAACGCGCGCTTTGGGGCGGCCGACTGCCAGGTGTGGCTAGAGCCACCGCTGCTGTACAAGGAATATTTCCACAGCGGCTATACCAACGGATTCCTTGGGTTCTTCGGCATTTTGGGTCTGGTGGCTTATATTGCCTCGCTGGCCTGGTTTGTGTTTATGCGCCTGGGTAAGCAGGGCCGTCA
>DASQNN010000607.1:0-4656 GCA_035644955.1 Nodosilinea sp.
GCACATTGAGACGCGCCTGAGCCGATCGCAGTTCGAAGGTCTCTGTGGCGACTTGGTCAGCGCCCTGCGCGCTCCCCTTAAGCAGGCTCTCAGCGATGCGGGCCTGACCCCCAACGACATCGACGAGGTGGTGCTGGTGGGGGGCGGTAGCCGCATGCCCATGGTGCAGGATCTGGTGCGCGGTCTGATTGGCCTCGAACCTAGCCAGAATATAAACCCTGACGAAGCCGTCGCCGTGGGCGCTGCCGTGCAGGCGGGCATCATTACCCAGGAAGTCCAGGACATCATGCTGCTGGATGTCACCTCCCTCTCCCTGGGGCTGGAGACCATCGGCGGTGTGATGAAGAAGGTAATTCCCCGCAACACCACCATTCCGGTGCGGCGATCGGATATTTTCTCGACCTCTGAGAACAACCAGACCTCGGTGGAAGTGCACGTGCTCCAGGGGGAGCGCGAAATGGGGGCCGACAACAAGTCCCTGGGCCGCTTTAAGCTGATGGGCATTCCCCCCGCGCCGCGTGGGGTGCCCCAGGTGCTGGTGTCCTTTGACATCGACGCCAATGGCATTCTGCAGGTGTCGGCGATGGATAAGACCACCGGGCGCGAGCAGAGCCTAACCGTGCAGGGCGCGTCTAACCTGGACGAGGGCGAAGTGCAGCGGATGATCCGCGAGGCGGAAGAATTCGCCGAAACCGATCGCCTCCAGCGAGAGCGGGTCGAGAAGCGCAACCGGGCCGAGGCCCTCACCTTCCAGGCCGAGCGGCTGCTGCGGGAGGTAGCCCTCGACTTTGGCATGCAGTTTGCCCGCGATCGCCGCCGCCGCATTGAAGGGTTAGTGCAAGAGCTGCGCGACTACCTGGAGCAAAGCGACGAGCGCGGCATCGACATCGCCCAGGCCGAGCTGCAGGACGAACTCTACGACCTCAACCGCGAAGCCTACCTCTACGAAGCCGAGGATGCCCCCGAAGGCGGCATTTTGGGCCAGATCGGCAGCACTCTGAAGAAAACTTTTTCCTTTGACGACGACCTGGATGCGCGGCCCAACTACGGCTACCAGGGGTCGTCCTCCTGGGGTAATTGGGACGACGACTGGGACTACGACAACCGCGGTGGAGCGGGTGGACAGCAGCGCTACAACGCGCCTGCCTACGATAACCGAGCCTACGGCACGACGGGCTATAGCGGTCAGGGCTACAGCGATCAGGGGTATAGCGGTGGCGGCCCCTACCCGACGGAGAATCGCCCCACCGGTGGCGCTGGCTATGACAACTCGGGCTACGGCGATCGCGGCTACGACCGCCCAGACTACGACCGCAGCGCGTCCCCGCCTGGGAATCGCCCTCCCGAGCGCAGTAGTCCTCAGCCGCCCGCCTCAGATTACGATCGCCAAGACTATGGCCGCCAAGACTATGGCCGCCAAGACTATGGCCGCCAGGACTATGGGCAACCTAGCTACGACCGCCAAGACTACAGTCGGCAGGATTACGGCTCCACCGGTGAGGTAGACCCCAATCGCTCGGGCTACGGGGAGTCGGGCTATGGCAACTCAGACTACGGCAGCGGTGGCAACAACCAGCGCTACAGCGATGCTCGCCGCCCGGAGCGGGGCGGTAGCTCTGACGATACAGGCTATCGAGACGACGCCAGCAGTGCTGAAACGGCTCCTCGCGCCGGGGCAGATTCCGAGCGCTCGGCCAACCCTGGTTACGACGACCAGGGCTACGACCCTTATGCACCGCGCGAAACCTCTGTGGGGAATCGCCCCAGCCCGGCCCCTGCGCCCCAGCCGCAAAGCAGCTGGAACGATGACCCCTGGAGTCAGCCCAGCCCTTCCAACCGCTCCCCTGATTCAACCCCTGAAGGCCGTTCTCGCCCCCAGCTCGACCCCTACGCCGATCGCGGGAGTGAGGCCAATCGCCAGGCCGCGCCGCGCCAGGGCATTCGCCCTAGCGGTTCTGGCTCCGATGACGCCGCCAATCGCCGTCCCGCCCCCCGCTACGAGGATGACAACTGGAGCGATCGCGACGAGTGGCTCTAGCCATCGTTTGACTCACCCCTAACCGCTAGGGCATGGATGGTTCTCCCTTGCCCAGCACCCCCTTGCCCAGCCACCCCTTACCCGCCCACCCATCCGCCCTCTATGGAGAACTTTCGGAACTACTACGACATTCTGGGGGTTTCTAGAGAAGCGACCTTTAGCGACATCAAACAAGCCTACCGAAAGCTCGCCCGGCAGTACCACCCCGACCTCAACCCCGGCGACCAGGCCGCAGAGGACCAATTTAAGCTGCTGAGCGAAGCCTATACGGTCCTCTCCGACGATGAAAAGCGCGCCCAGTACGAAAAATTCAGCGAGTACTGGCAGCAGGAGGGCTTCAAGAAAAGCCAAAAGCCTGGCGTAGGAGACATCTTTAGCGGGCGCATTTCCCTTGAAGACTTTGGCTTTGGGGAATTCCCCGACTTTAACCTGTTTGTCGATCAGCTCCTCAACCGCCGCCCCCCCGCCCGCCGCACCGCCAGCGACGACGCAGAAGACAGCGCTGCCTACGGCACAGCAGCCCCTAAGGGCCGCCGCGATGCCGAAGCTGACCTCACCATTCCCCTCGAAAAAGCCTTTCGGGGCGGCCGCGAGCGCATTCGCCTAGAAGATGGGCGATCGCTAGAGGTCAACATGCCCGCCGGTATGGTCACGGGCCAGCGCATTCGTCTGCGGGGCCAGGGCCTTGGCGGCGGCAACCTCTACCTGCGCATTCAGGTTGACCCACACCCCTTCTACACTCTACAAGGCAACGACATCTACTGCCAGGTGCCCATTACCCCCAGCGAGGCCGCCCTGGGCAGCACCATCGATATCCCCACCCTCGACGGCCCGGTACGGACTGCACTGCCCCAGGGTGCTCAGTCAGGTCAGATCATTCAGCTGGCGGGGCGGGGCTATCCCGTTGGCCAAGAGCACCGGGGCGACCAAATTGTAGAATTAGCCGTCGTGGTGCCGACCGGGTTGAGCGATCGCGAAAAAGCCCTTTACACAGAACTGCGCCAAACCGAGCGGTTTCGCCCCCGCGCCGACCTGTTTGGCTAGCTCCATTGTTGCAAAAACGTTACAGGCTTCCCCCGGTTTCCCAGGGTAAAAAACCTGAGCAAACGCGATAAATCTTCGACAAACCAGAGGTTTTAGGCTGTTTTCTTCCCTTGGCAACTGTCCTGGCTACCAACGGGCATCGACAACTAAATGAGAATTTAACTTTCCCTGGAGACCCCCAAGTCGCTAAACTAGCAATGAAATAGGTCATCCCCGTCATTTTTAACTATGTCTGTTGTTAGCCAAGTTATTTTGAATGCCGACGACGAGCTGCGCTACCCAACCACCGGCGAGCTCAAGGCCATTGAAGAATTTTTGAAAACCGGCGAACAGCGCACTCGCATCGCCGCTACCCTGTCCGAGAATGAGAAAAAGATTGTCGACCAGGCTAGCCGAGAGCTATGGCGGCGACGGCCCGACTTTATTGCCCCCGGCGGCAATGCCTACGGCCAGAAGCAGCGTGCCCTCTGCATTCGCGACTACGGCTGGTACCTGCGCCTCGTCACCTACGGCGTGCTGGCCGGCGACCAAACTCCCATTGAGGCCATTGGTATCGTGGGCGTCCGCGAAATGTACAACGCTCTAGACGTACCCGTACCTGGTATGGCCGAAGCCATCCGCTGCCTCAAAGAGGCCTCTCTGAACCTGCTGTCTGACGACGATGCTGCCGAAGCTCGGCCCTACTTCGACTACATCATCCAGGCTATGTCGTAAACCCCTAGCAAGCACGACAAAAACCCGGCTTCTTAAAGAAGCCGGGTTTTTGTTTGACCCTGGATTATTCAGGATCCCAAGCCAACCACGGCAGGACAGGGCAAAGACCCATCCCTTAAGCGGGTGGCCATTCGAGGCTTGGAGGTCTCGGGGAGAAGTCTTGTGAGATAGCCGTCCCGGGGTTGCTGGAACAGGTATGAATCAAAAATGGCGACATCTCTCCTAGGGGCAAACGGCCGTTTGCCCCTGCTAAATTCCTGCCTCAATTCAGTAACGCCGCCGTCCCGGCTATTCCACAAGAATTCTTTGCTAGACAAAAGGTTGGACCTTTTTGGCACAGGGTTGTGAGTCATCCAGGTTAGCCTGCCCAGACGCATCGGGAAAACCGTTAGACTTTGATCAAATCTACGCTGTGCCTTGTTCAACCACCGCTGTGCCCTCCCTGCTGACCTTGCCAAAACACCCCATTGGATTGATTTAGCGGCTTAAATGGCTGGTTATGGTGAGGTATCGCGGTTATTCGCCCGATTAATCCTGGGTAACCTCTTAACCCTAGTCCCTGCAAGATGCAGGCAAACACTGACCGCTGCAATCGCTGAGCTGGTGGAGGCAACCCAGTGCTAGGGCTAAGCGACTTTCGGTTACTGGTTCAAGGCCGCGATCGAGCGGAGGCTGCAAACCGTTTAGGTCGGGCACCGTTGGAGGTAATTTTTAGGTGAAAGACCATTCTCTTTTCGATTGGGTGTCGCTCCTGGGGCCCATTCTACTGTCTTGGCCGCTGCTAATTTCCGTTGTTCTGCTGTTCTTTCATAGACCTCTCTTTAGCTTGCTAGACCAGCTTTCGAGCCAAAATATTCAAA
>DASQNN010000608.1:0-17686 GCA_035644955.1 Nodosilinea sp.
CGAGAGTCGTAGAGGATGCGATCGTTGAGCACGATGGTGCCCCGGGTGGGGGTTTCGATGCCAGCAATGCAGCGCAGGGTCATGCTCTTGCCCGAGCCGGAGCTGCCCAGCACCCCCAGAGTTTCCCCCACCACCTCAAAGGCGACAGCGAGGGTGTAGCTAGCGAGCTGCTTTTGAATATCGACGATCAGCCGCATTGGTCAGCCGCATTGGTTTGGCTTGCCCCATTGGTCTGTCCCACCTGTGCTTGCCGCTGTTCTAGCCACCGCACCCACCCCAGCAGCCCAAAGGCCAGGGTAGTCATGAGCAGCACCATGACATTGGCGAGGCCGTAGCGCTGGGCCTGCACGGCGTCGTAGATTGCCAGGGGCAGGGTCTGGGTGCGGCCGGGAATGCTGCCCGCCACCATCAGCGTGGCCCCAAATTCCCCCAGCGCCCTGGCAACGCTGAGGCCAAAGCCGGCCAAAATTCCCCGGTAGGCCAGGGGCAGGGTGATGGCCCACAGCACCTCGGCTTCGGTGGAGCCCAGGGTGCGGGCAGCAGCCTCTAGCTCGGGGTTGACCCCGGCGATCGCGGCCCGAGTTGACTCCACCATCAGCGGTAGGGCGACCACGGCGGCGGCGATCGCCGCCGCCTGCCAGGTAAATAGCAGATCAACGCCCAGCCACTCCCTTACCGGGCTGCCCCGGCCCAGCGCCAGCAGCAAGCCATAGCCCACCACGCTGGGGGGCAGCACCAGGGGCAAATTTAGTAGAGTAGACACCAAAATCTGCCCCGGAAACCGTTTGCGGGCCAGAAAAATTCCCAGCCCCAGCCCCACCACCAAAATCAACCCGCTGGCCACGGCGGTGACCTGGAGCGACAGGCTCAGCGGCGGCCAAAGCTGCCTACCCAGGTCGTTCATTCCCCTTTGACCTTGGTAGAGGGCGCTTCTCCCGGCAGTACAAAGCCGTACTTCTGCATTAACGGTCTACCTTTGTCGCCGTTGATGAAGGCGGCAAACTGTTTCGCTTCCTCCGGGTGGGGGGCGCTTTTGGGCACCGCCAGCATTTGTTCTAGGGGATTGTGCAGTTCCTCGGGCACCAGCACCCAGGTGCCGGGGCGCTCGACGCTGATCGACAGGGCCGCGATCGCCACCTCCACATTCCCCGCCTCGGCATACTGCTGAGTCTGTCGAATGTTTTCCCCCAACACCAGCTTGGGCTGAATCGCCTCCCACAGCCCCGCCGATTGCAGGGCCTCCCGCGCCGCCACCCCGTAGGGGGCGTGGTCAGGGTTAGCAATCGCCACCCGCTTCACCTCCGGCTGCATCAAGTCCTCCAGGGTTTGGATCTCGAGATTCCCCTCCTGCCGCTGCCACAGGGTCAGCCGCCCCACCCCATACAGCGCCTTGGTGTCTGAGAGAACCAGGCCCTGGTCGTCTAGATCTTCGACAAACGTTTTGTTGGCCGCCGCAAATAGATCTACAGGTGCACCGCGCTCGATCTGCTGGGCCAGTTGCCCGGTTGACCCCAGGTTGAAGGTCACTCGGTGCCCTGTTTCCTGTTCCCACAGCTTACTGATTTCGGGGAAAACGTCGTTGAGGTCGGCCGCCGCCGAGACGGTCAGCGTAATCGGGGCCACTGTTGACGCCGGAACCGCTCCTGGAACCGCAGCGGGTTGCCGGAGGGCAGAGGTACCGCATGCCGTCAGTAAACCAACCAGGGCCACGACCCAAAACCAGCCCCTAAATCGCCAGCTCTTCATCGGTCTAAGGCTTTTAATGGTGAAGGGATGCAAGCATTATTAGCACGATGCCAGTATTCTTGCGCCTGCGCAAATTTTCCTGTGCAAATCCTGTTCTGTCTCGCCAAGCTTTGGGGGCATTCCTTTGAGGCCTTATTCTTTGCCAGGCGCTGGTTTATAGGTTTATCAAGACTTGGCCCTGGAGGACGATGGCTGGCCCCGCTAGGCTGGTTATCCCTGTGGCACAATTGACAGGTTAGTGCGCCTGGGGATGGGTTGAGTTGCTATGACGAAATTTGTATTTGTAACGGGCGGTGTGGTGTCGAGTATTGGCAAGGGCATCGTGGCTGCTAGCCTGGGCCGCCTGCTAAAGTCGCGCGACTACTCGGTCTCTATTCTCAAGCTCGACCCCTACATCAACGTTGACCCCGGCACCATGAGCCCCTTTCAGCACGGCGAGGTGTTTGTCACCGAGGATGGTGCTGAAACTGACCTCGACCTGGGCCACTACGAGCGCTTCACCGACACCGCCATGTCGCGGCTCAACAGTGTCACCACCGGCTCGATCTACCAGGCGGTGATCAACCGCGAGCGCCGGGGCGACTACCAGGGGGGCACGGTGCAGGTGATTCCCCACATTACCAACGAGATTAAAGAGCGCATCCACCGGGTGGCCCGCAACACTAACCCCGATGTGGTGATTACCGAGATCGGCGGCACCGTGGGCGACATTGAGTCGCTGCCCTTTTTAGAGGCGATTCGCCAGTTCCGCAAGGATGTGGGTCGTCAGGACGTGCTCTACATGCACGTCACCCTGGTGCCCTATATTGCCTCGGCGGGAGAGCTCAAAACGAAGCCCACTCAGCACTCGGTAAAGGAACTGCGCTCTATCGGCATTCAGCCCGATATTTTGGTGTGCCGCTGCGAGTGCCCACTGCCCCAGCCAATGAAAGAAAAGATCGCTGAGTTCTGCGACGTGCCCGCCGAGGCCGTGGTCACCTGCCAGGATGCCAGCAGCATCTACGAGGTGCCCCTGAAGCTGGAGCAGGAGGGGCTGGCCCACCAGGCCATGAAAATGCTGTCCTTAGACCAGCGCCAGCCCCACCTGGGCCAGTGGGAAACCATTGTGGAAGGGCTTTACAGCTCCAGTCACCCTGTCGATATTGCGATTGTGGGCAAGTACGTCAGCCTCAATGACGCCTATCTGTCGGTGGTAGAGGCGCTGCGCCATGCCGCGATCGCCCATCGAGCCGCCCTGAATGTGCGCTGGATTAATTCTGAAGACATTGAAGTCAACGGCCCGGAGGCTCACCTGAGCGGCGTCAACGGCATTTTGGTGCCGGGTGGGTTTGGCTCGCGCGGCATCGGCGGCAAGGTGCAGGCGATCGAGTATGCCCGCACCCGAGGCATTCCCTTTTTAGGGCTATGTCTGGGCATGCAGTGCTCGGTAATTGAGTGGGCGCACCACGTGGCCCATCTCGACGGGGCCGACAGTTCAGAATTTACTCCCGAAACCCCCAACCCAGTCATTAGCCTGCTGCCTGAGCAACAGGATGTAGTCGATCTGGGTGGCACCATGCGGCTGGGGCTTTACCCCTGTCGGCTGGCTCCCAATACCCTGGCCAGTCGTCTCTACGGGGCGGAAGTAGTCTACGAGCGCCACCGCCACCGCTACGAGTTCAACAACGCCTACCGCAACCTGATTGTTGAGTCAGGCTACACCGTCAGTGGCACTTCCCCCGACGGTCGCCTGGTGGAAATCATTGAGCTGCCCAGTCACCCGTTCTTTATCGCCAGCCAGTTTCACCCCGAGTTTCAGTCGCGGCCCAGTGCCCCCCATCCACTGTTTTTGGGTCTGGTTCAGGCGGCTCTGGCCACCACCGCTCCTACTCTGGCGCCGGTAGAGGTCGTCGGGGCCGGGGTTCAGGGCTAAGCTTAACCGCAGCACAGGGCCTGATTGGAGGGATATTCTAGAGTCATGCCCGGCGGGTGGCAGGCGATCGTCTGGGGCTGGGCGACCAGCCAGTAGGTGGTCATACTGTCGCCACTCTTGAGGCAAACCGGGCCGCGAGACTCCAGGGTAAAGTCGTTCTTGAGGTGGGCGTAGGATAGCTCTGATACCTGAATTTTGCCGGCCTCGCCGGTCGTTTCCATAAAGCTGGCGATGTTGACGGTGTCGCCCCAGAGATCGTAGATAAACTTGCGAATGCCAATCACCCCAGCGACCACGCTGCCCGAGTTGATGCCAATGCGCAGCTCAAAGGGACGACCGTCAGGCCGCTTAAAATCGCTGATGGTGGCCTGCATATCGAGGGCCATCCGGGCGATCGCCTGGGCGTGGTCGGGGCGGGCGGCGGGTACCCCGGCAGCCACCATATAGGCATCGCCGATGGTTTTGATTTTTTCGAGTTTGTAGATGGCGGCCAGCTCGTCAAATCGGGAAAACATTTGGTTGAGCAAGTGTACCAGCTCGGAGGGGGTAAGCTGGGCGGCTACGGGGCTAAAACCCACAATGTCGGCAAACAGAATGGTAACCGCGTCTAGGTGGTCGGCGATCGCCTGCTCCCGATCTTTGAGGCGCTGGGCGATCTGAAAGGGCAGCACATTGGTCAGCAGCTCGTCGGAGCGCTGCCGCTGGCGCCGGAGTTCGGCCTCGACCTGCAGACGCTCTTTAATTTCGGCCTGGAGCTGTTGGTTTTGGGCCTCTAGCTGCTGCTGCTGCCGCCGCAGGGCGAGCTGGTGCTTGACCCGCAGCAGCACCTCGTAGGCCATAAAGGGTTTGACAATATAGTCGGCGGCCCCGAGACTAAAGGCCTGCTCTTTTTCGGTTTCGGCGTCGCGAGCCGTGAGAAAGATAATCGGAATGTTCTGGGTGGCCTCGATGGCTTTGAGCTGACGACACACCTCAAAGCCATCCATCGTGGGCATGGTGATGTCGAGCAAAATGAGATCGGGGGGAGCCAGCGCAATGGCATTGAGGGCGAGGGCACCGCTGATGGCTTTGCGGCAGCGGTAGCCATCGGCTTCAAGAATGGTAGACAATATCCGCAGATTGTCAGGGATATCGTCTACCAGCAGAATGTCTGCATCCTCATGGAGGCGGGTCTCGGCGGTAGTCATAGGTTCGATCGGCTACAGGGAAAGGGAGGCGGGAGGAGCAGCGGTCAGGTCGATGATGACATCCAGGCGAAAGTCGTTGACCAGGCGGTCTAACCGCTGGGCCAGGAGCTGCTGGTCGGGGGGAAGCTGAGCAATGAGCTGGCGCACACGACGGTCGTCAGCGGCCTGGGCCGCCTGGTGAATCTGGCTCAGCCAGTCGGGGCTAAGGGGGCTAAAGTCGGCCTGGCTTAGGGGGCGGTGATCTGTGCTTGAGCTTTGCCCACTGTGGGAGGAGAGCAGCGCGATCGCGCTATCTTGCTCCCCTGCCCCAGCGACTGCACTGTACTGGTAGATGAGTCCCAGGCTACGGCCAATGTGCTCCAGCAGCACCCTGCGCTGGAGGGGTTTGGGCAGCACCCCGTTACAGCCCGCCGCGATGCAGTCGGAGCGCTGCTCTTCAAACACGCTGGCAGTGACGGCAATAATCACGGTGGCATCACCGCCGGGCAGCTGGCGCACCTGGCGGGCCACCCCATAGCCATCGAGCACTGGCATGCGCATGTCGAGGCAGATCAGGTGGGGCCGCCAGGCCTGCCATAGGTCAAGGGCCTCCTGCCCCTGGCTGGCTTCGCGCACCTCAAACCCAGCCCCCTCAAGCCAATGGCGCATCAGCAGACGGCTCTCGACCACATCGTCAGCCACCACAACGCGGGGGGTGGGCTGGTGAGGGGCCAGACACAGAATGTCTCGTTCTGCATCTTCCGGACCCGATGCAACCGCCACGGCGTTGACGGGCAGACTCACGGTGAAAGTTGACCCTTCCCCAGGCTGGCTACTGACGTCAATGGTGCCCCCCATAAGCTGGGCAAAGGTGTAGCTGAGCGATAGCCCCAGCCCGGTGCCCTCGGCGGAGCGCCGTCCCGACTGGGTTTGCTGAAAAGGCTGAAACAGATGGGGCAGCTCCTCAGGCTCAATGCCAAAGCCGGTGTCTTGCACCGCGATGTCGAGGCGATAGGGTTTATTGGTATCGCTCAGGGGGCCCAAACGCTGTGAGGGAAAAGGCCCAGTCACAGACCATTGCACCGTGACGCTGCCCTGGGGCGTAAACTTGATGGCATTGCCAATCAGGTTGATGATAATTTGCCGTAGCTTACCCGCGTCGGCCCAAAGTCGGTAGGGCAAAGGCGGCGGCTGGGCTACCTCAAGCCGAATGCCCTTGGCCTCGGCCTTGAGTTGCAGCATATCGTCAACGGCCTGGATCATCTGGTGCAGGTCAAAGGCCCCCTCGTCGAGGGTGATTTTGTTGGCCTCAATTTTGGCCAGCGACAGCACGTTGTTAATTAGCCCCAGCAGGTGGTTGCCGCTGCGGTTGACAATGGCGATCAGGTCGCGGTGGCTTTCCTCCAGGCTGGCGTCGTCGTGCAAAATTTGAGTGAACCCCAGAATGGCGTTGAGGGGGGTGCGCAGCTCGTGGCTCATACTGGCCAAAAAATCTCCCTTGGCCTGGCTGGCGGCATCGGCGGCACGCTTGGCCAGGGCCAGCGCCTGGGCCTGCTGCTGGGTCTGCCTCAGCAAGTCGGCCTGCTGCACAGCGGTGCCCAGGTGTGCCCCCACCTGGAGCACCATCTTGACCTCGTGGCGGGTCCAGTGGCGGGGCTGGTGGTGGGCATAAATGCCCAGCAGTCCCCATAGCTGGTTGCTAGAAAATATCGGCACAATGACGTAGGCGCGCACCTGCCACTGCTCTAGAAACTCTAGATAGCAGGTGTGAAACCCTTCGGTATAGATGTCGTTAACGCGGTGGTAGGTGCGGTCTTGGCGGTAGGTTTCGGCCTGGGTTTCCTGCAGGTAGGTGTCTTCGAGCAGCAGGTAGCCCTCGTCAAGGGCCCCAATTCGCAGCTGGTTTGCTCCACAGTCAGACCGATCAATGAGCCGCTCGCCCGCCCCTGACACCGTTAGGGTAGAGGGGGCCGTGGGGTCGGTCAGCGCTTCGGCCACCACGGTGCCGCTCCAGTCGGGGTTGAAGCGGTAAATCCACACGCGATCGCAGCTTATGGCCTGCTGCAGTTCTTCGGTGGTGGCGGCAAATATAGCTTCCAGCTCTAAGGTCTGGCGCATGCGCTGCACAATGTGCATCACCGCTTTTTCACGGTTGGCTACGGCCCGCACCGCCACCTCGGCCTGCTTCTGCATGGTAATGTCGCTACAGGTGCAGACTACCCGCTCTACCTGTCCAGCCCCATCGAGCTGGGGGTCTGCATTTACCAATAGCCAGCGCGGAGAATCGGTCGGGGTAGCGCTCACCCCAATCACCACGTCACCGAGGGAGGTTTTTTGGGCGATGGCCCGCTGCACAGGCAGCTCTGCCGGCAAAAAAGGTGTGCCATCTTCGTGCTGAATGTAGCCAGCCTGACCAAACACCAGGGGATGACCGTTGCCCTCGGGCAGGTGCAGCAGCTGCTGAGCCGCCTGGTTGCGAATTAAGATTTCGGCCTCCCCGTTGAGCAGCAGCGCTCCTACCCCCATTTCGCGAATGAGGGAGCGAAAGCGCTGTTCGCTGTTGGCCACGGCCTCTTCCTTCAGGCGCTGCCGGGCGAGGCGCTGGTTGACCCGCATCATCAGCAGGGTAATGAGCAAGATCAGGGCGGCCCCCAGGGCCACCACCAGAGCCAGCCACCGGGCGCTGAGGTCGGGCAGCACCCCCGGATCAAACGCCAGCGCGTTGGGATGAAAGACCGTGGCGGCCATGGCGGTGTAGTGCAGACCGCCAATGGCAGTCCCCAGGGTAGGGACTGCCAGAGCGGCAAACCAGGGCTGGCGGTGGCTAAAGCGGCGCTGGGGCCGTAAGCTAAGGGCTAACGCCAGCGTTGAAGCTCCCACCGATATCCCCACCGAGAGGGCTACCATTGGCCAGCGGTAGCTGAGCTGGGCCGGCATTTCCATCGCGGCCATGCCGATATAGTGCATCCAGGCGATCGCCAGTCCCATCAGCGAGCCACCGGCGGCCAGCCCCAGCCAGCTGAGCTTGGGCTGACTGACAAGGGCTAAAGCCACGCTGGCAGCCAACACCGCACACACCAGCGATAGGCCAATCGTCAGGATGTCGTAGGTTACCGGCATGGGCAGTTCGAGGGCCAGCGTGGCCACGAAGTGGGTTGCCCAAATGCCCATACCCATGGCCAGCCCCCCGCCGAGTAGCCAAACCCACTGGTAGCGCTCAATCGACGACATCTGCCGCCCCAAACTCAGGGTGGTGTATGACGCCAAAATCGCAATACAAAAGGAAAGAGAGACTAAACCAGGGTTGTAGTGACCAACTACTGCATAGGTCATGTGATTGTTTCACCCGAAGACTGACAAAACCTGCTTAGATGCACCTGTAGCTTTCCCAAAAGCATGCTGCTCTCAACAGGAAAAAATAGCAGAGGGCACAGTCTTTTCGGATCTACCTTATTTAATAAATATTAAGCCTAAACAAATGGGCAAAATACGCCACAAACCCTGAATTAAAAGGGACTGAGAGTTTCTCTCTAAGAAATATTATCGTTTGATTTAATCTAGCAAATACAGTTTAAGCGTGCTCTATTTTCAGCCACAAAAGCGAAACAAAGCAAAATATCAGCTACATTACCGAAATATCTTGAGGAAAACATTTTTTTTGAACAATTGTCTCTCTCTTTAGACAGATTGCGGTAGGCCAACAAACTGCTACATCCTCTCTAAAACTCGAATGCCCAGCAGCGACAGGCCCAGTTTGAGGGTTTTGGCCGTCAGGTCGCAGAGCAGCAGGCGGGAGGTGCGCTGAGGTTCGGCGGCCTGGAGCACCGAGCAGCGATCGTAGAACTGGTTGAACTTCTGGCTCAGCTCAAACAGGTACTGGCACAGCCGGCTGGGGTAGAGATCCTGCGCCACGTCTCCCAGCACCTCGTCGAGCTGAAGCAGATGACGAGCCAAGGCAAACTCGCTGTCGTCTTCGAGGTGAATGCGGGCCTCGGCGGGCAGGGTGTCTAAATCGATGCCGCCCTTGCGGGCAATGCCCTGCACCCGCACGTAGGCGTAGAGCATATAGGGGGCGGTGTTGCCCACCAGCGCCAGCATTTTGTCGAAGCTGAAGATGTAGTTGCTGGTGCGGTTTTGGCTGAGGTCAGCGTACTTTACTGCGCCAATGCCCACCGCCTCAGCCGCATCTTGAATAAAGGCTTCTGTCTCCTGCCGCTCTTCTGTCTGAATGCGGGCTTCGAGGTCGGCGCGGGCGCGGCTGACCGCTTCATCCAGCAGATCCTTCAGCTTCACCGTGTCGCCCGCGCGGGTTTTGAACTTCTTGCCGTCTTCCCCCTGCACCACACCAAAGGGTACGTGGGTGAGTTCGACCCCGGCGGGAATCCACCCGGCTTTGGCCGCCACTTGGAAGACCTGGGCAAAGTGGTCGCCCTGGCCCGCATCGACCACGTAGAGGACGCGATCGGCCCCGTCCTGCTGGGTGCGGTAGCGGATGGCGGCCAGGTCGGTGGTGGCGTAGTTGTAGCCGCCGTCGGTCTTTTGAATGATTAGCGGCAGGGGGTCGCCGTCTTTGTTGGTGAAGCCGTCGGCAAAGACCACCTTGGCGCCTTGGTCTTCTACCAGCAGACCTAGTACTTCTAGGTCTTTGACCACGTCCGCCAGTAGGGGGTTGTAGAAGGACTCGCCCCGCTCTTGAATTCGGATGTCGAGACGATCGTAGAGCTTTTGAAATTCTTGGCGCGACTGCTCACAGAGGGCTTGCCAGGCTTTAGCGGAGGTCTCATCCCCCGCCTGTAACCCCACCACGGCCTCGCGGGAGCGGGTTTTGAAGTCGTCATCCTCATCGAAGCGTTTTTTGGCCTGCTTGTAGAAGGTCACCAGGTCACCAATATCGATTTGGGAACCAGATTCCAATGCCTCTGGACAGGCTTCTTTGAGGTGGGTAATCAACATGCCAAACTGGGTGCCCCAGTCGCCCACGTGGTTGAGCCGCAGCACGTCGTGGCCGAGAAACTCCTGCACACGAGCAATGGAGTCGCCAATGATGGTCGATCGCAGGTGACCCACGTGCATTTCTTTAGCAATGTTGGGGCTAGAGAAATCGACAATTACCTTTTGGGGAGTCTTTACTGGCTCTACCCCTAGCCGCTGGTTGGCCTGCATGGCGCGCAGCTGATCTTCCAGATACTCGGTCTTGAAGCGCAGGTTGATGAAGCCGGGGCCGGCAATTTCGGGCGGTTCGCAGAGGTCGCTGAGGTCGAGCTTTTCAACGATCTGGGTCGCAATATCGCGGGGCTTTTGCTTCAGCGGCTTGGCCAGAGACATGGCCAGATTCGCCTGGTAGTCGCCAAACTTGGGGTTGCTGGTGGGCACCAGCAGGGGGTCGGTGCCCGCTAGATCTGTGCCAAAGGCGGCGACCAGCGCCTGGTCGAACCGAGCGGTGAGTTGTGCCAGTGTAGACTTCATCGGTGTGCTTTCCCCTAACCCCTATCTAAGAAACCTCTTTTATGCCGCCGTAGAGTGGGCAATGCCCACCAATCCATCCGCCACTACGGAAAATGACCTATGCCTCGCCCTCATCCGCTACTGACTGCCGCAACCATCAGCGCCCTGCCTGAATCCACCTTCGTCCATCCCCTCAATCCTAAGGCAATCCGCCACAGCAGGTCGCTGGGCGATGCGAGCGGCTTTGAGCACATCGGCGTTCATCTGGTGCGGGTCGCACCCGGCCACGACTCGACTCAGTACCATGTCCACCAGGCCGAGGAAGAGTTTATCTACATTCTCTCAGGGCGGGGGCTGGCAGAAATCGGGAATGACACCTTTGAAATTGGCCCCGGCGACTTTATGGGGTTTGTCGCCGGCGGGTTGGCCCACAGCCTCAGCAATCCCTTCAAGGACGATCTAGTCTACCTGGTCGGGGGCATGCGGCTGGAGTTTGACATTTGCGATTACCCCAGAGTCAACAGGCGGCTATATCGCCGGGGAGAGCAGCGGGAGTATGTGGAACTAGAGGAATGAGCGATCGCCCTTGTTACCATTGCTTCCTCGGCGTTGACCTGGGCTGGCAGAGCGGCCCCACAGGACTGTGCTGCCTGCAGCTGGAAGGAGAAAGTCTGCGGCTGATAGCGCTAGATCGTCTCCAGCCCGTAAACGACATCCTGGCCTGGGTTGCCCACTGGGCCGCAGGCTCGACCAGCGCTGTGGTTGCCGTCGATGCCCCAACGCTAATCCCCAACGAAACGGGCATGCGGCTGCCCGATCGCCTTGCCCACAAATACTTTGGTCGCTACGACGCGGGCTGCTACCCCGCCAACCGGGGCCGCCCCTTTGCCGAAAAACTGATCGCCTTTGGCCTGGCGCTGGAAGCCCAGGGCTTTCAGCATCGGCCCCACAGCGAGCCCAGACCCCAGGGGCGGTTTCAGATGGAGGTGTTTCCCCATCCGGCGACGGTGCACCTGTTTGGCCTCAGCAAAATTCTTAAGTACAAGAAAGGTACTCTAGCCCAGCGCCGCCCCGAACTGGAAAAATTACGCCAGTACCAGCTCTCGGTGCTGCCCACCCTAAAACCACCTCTGAATTTCAAAGAGTCGGATTTACCTGAAGTTCCGTTTACTGGAGCCGCTATGAAAGCGGTGGAAGACCAGCTCGACAGCGTCACCTGCGCCTACGCCGCCGCCCACTGGTGGTATTGGGGTCTGGAGCGGAATTGGGTGCTGGGCGATATCAGTGAAGGTTACATTGTCGTGCCTGCTCCACTCAACTCTTGGACGATGCCCGCCCTATAATGTGTAAACGTGTACACTCTTACACCCTTACTATGCGTACCAATGTTGAGCTAGATGACGCCCTGGTTGAAGAGGCGTTTCGTCTGACTGCGGTAAAAACCAAAAAAGAGCTGCTGCATCAGGCACTAAAAGCTTTGATCCAGTCCCATAAACGAAAAAATCTACTTGACTTAGCTGGCAAAGTTCAGTTAGCAGAGGACTACGATTACAAAGATCTGCGCCAGCCCCGCCATGTTATTGATTGATACTTCCGTATGGATTAGTGTCTTTCGCGATCGCACCAACACAGCCCAGGCTATTTTGACCGACCTGATGGGTGGTCAGGACTACGCACTCTCACGATTCACCCAGTTAGAGCTATTACAAGGCAGTCGAAATGAGCAAGAATGGGGCTTGTTGGAAGAGTATCTGGCAGGCCAAATCTACCTCGACACCATCCTAGATGATTGGCGCAATGCCGCTCGCATTTTTTACGACTTAAGACGCCAGGGGTTAACAGTTCGCAGCACCATTGATTGCTGTATCGCCCAGATTGCCCTGACCCATCAAGCTACTCTAGTTCACAATGACCGCGACTTTGAAACCATTGCTCAGGTGCGATCGCTCCGACAGATCCGCTTCCAACTGCCCGGCTAATTTTTGCCAATGCCTAAGCCTCTAGACATCAACGATTTTCTGCAAGGCTCTGGCCCCATTCTCGACGTGCGTAGCCCGGGGGAATACGAGCATGGGCATATCCCCGGCGCAGTGCGCTTTCCCCTATTTACCGACGACGAACGCGCCCAGGTGGGCACCTGCTACAAGCAGGTGGGCCGCGAAGCAGCGGTGGAGTTGGGGTTTGACCTTGCTGGCCCCAAGTGCGGCGAGTTTGTTCGCGCCGCCAAGGCTCTGGCCCCCGATTCGCCAAGCGATCCGTTCCGGAATCGTCACCTGCGGGTGCACTGCTGGCGCGGCGGCATGCGCAGCGGCGGCATGGGCTGGATTTTGGAGCTGGCTGGGTTTACGGTGCATACCCTATCGGGGGGCTATAAAACCTACCGCCGCTGGGTGCGGGAAACTTTGGCTATCCCCAAGCCCATTGTGATCCTCGGCGGCATGACGGGCAGCGGCAAGACCCAGATTCTCCATGCGCTGGCGGCACTGGGGGAGCCGGTGCTGGATTTAGAGGGACTAGCTAACCACCGGGGCAGCAGCTACGGGGCGCTGCTGCTGCCGCCCCAGCCTTCCACCGAGCACTATGAAAATTTGCTGGCGGAGCAGTGGGCCAGCTTTGCGGCCGATCGCCCGATTTGGCTAGAGGCCGAGAGCAGCCGAGTGGGCACCTGCCGCATTCCCAGCGAGCTGTTTGAACAGATGGATGCGGCCCCGGCGGTGGAGGTAGTGCGATCGCTCGACGAGCGCCTCGACCTGCTGGTCGAAATCTACGGTGAGGCTTCTGCCACAGGGTTGGTGGAGGCAACGGAGCGGATTCGGAAGCGGCTGGGGGGCGATCGCACCCAGGCTGCCGTAAATTACATTCGGTTGGGCAACCTGCGCGCCGCCTGTGCCATCATTTTGGACTACTACGATCGCGCCTACCGCCATGACCTGGAGCGCCGTCACCGCGTCATTCCGCAAATGGATATCAGTGGCCTTTCCCCCGCCGCCAGCGCTCAACTTTTAATAGAGAAGCGGCCCCAGCTGTGCGCTCAGCCCGTTCTGTCGAGCCTGTCTTAGGTTTGCCAACGATTTTGTCAGAGCTTTTATTAAAAACGCCAGAACCGAGACAAAGGGCCTGGTTCTGGCGGCAAGATTAGTCGTTTTGGTCGGGAAACTCTATGAGTTGGGCTGAGCGGTTACGTTAGTCGCCCCGTCTACATTCATGGCAATTTTCTTTGCCTGCTCTAGCACCTTTTGGGCATCGGGGTTGTACTTCAGCACCACGGTGGAGCCGGTTTGAGCCACCCACAGACCCACGTTGTCAGATATCCCAGCTTGGTCAAAGGCTAGAGCCACTCGCTTGGCCAGACCGCTCTCGTCAAACTGACCGTCTATACCCACTTTAGCGGCATCAATTTTGGCCGTAGTGGCCGCCTGTCTAACATTGACTTTGGGGGCGGACTTAGCCTTGTCTTCTTCTTTTTTGCCGAACAACTTACCTAGAAAACCCATGACGTATCTCCTAATGAATTAGACCAGTTTTCTCTAGGGCGGTTGGGCTCTGGCCAAAACGTTTCACGCTGACCGAAATGACCACAACTACACCAGACTGGCACTTACCCAAAAATCGTAAAGGATTGACAAAGGGGTGCCATGGGCCATCGGGTACAGTTGCTCCCTCAGCCTTCGGAGACATTTTGCCAGGCTATGGGGCAAAGGCTTTGGGCTAAGATAGAAAGCTGGCAACATATTCGCCATTGGTTTCATCGCTAATTTCATCACTGCCGCTATTGCCCACAGGTCTGCCATGAGTAAGGGTACGCTGTTCGACAAGGTTTGGGATTTACACACCGTTGGCACTCTGCCCTCGGGGCAAACCCAGCTCTTTATAGGTCTACACCTGGTGCACGAAGTCACCAGCCCCCAAGCCTTTGCCATGGTGCGCGAGCGCCAGCTAACGGTGATGTATCCCGATCGCACCGTGGCCACCGTTGACCACATCGTGCCTACCGAAAGCCAGGCCCGACCCTTTGCCGACCCCCTGGCCGAGGCCATGATGCAGGCCCTAGAGCAAAACTGCCAAGATCACAACATTCGCTTTTACAACATTGGCTCGGGCAGCCAGGGCATTGTGCATGTCATCGCCCCCGAGCAGGGGCTGACCCAGCCGGGCATGACCATTGCCTGTGGCGACAGCCATACCTCCACCCACGGGGCCTTTGGTGCGATCGCCTTTGGTATTGGCACCAGCCAGGTGCGCGACGTGCTGGCCTCCCAAACCCTGGCCCTGGGCAAGCTCAAGGTGCGCCGCGTTGAGGTCAATGGGGAGCTGCCCCCCGGCGTTTACGCTAAAGACGTCGTGCTGCACATTATTCGCAAGCTGGGGGTGAAGGGCGGCGTGGGCTATGCCTACGAGTTTGCTGGCAGTGCGATCGAGGCGATGTCGATGGAAGAGCGCATGACCCTCTGCAACATGGCGATCGAGGGCGGTGCCCGCTGCGGCTACGTCAACCCCGACCAAACTACCTACGACTACCTAAACGGGCGCGACTTTGCGCCCCAGGGTGAGGCGTGGGACAAAGCGATCGCCTGGTGGAGTACCCTGTGCAGCGACGCCGACGCTGAGTACGACGACGTGGTGGTCTTCGAGGCCGTCGCCATTGCCCCCACGGTGACCTGGGGCATCACGCCTGGCCAGGGGATTGGCATCAACGAAACTCTGCCCACCCCCGAAACCCTGCCCGTCGAAGACCAGGTGCTGGCCCAAGAGGCCTTTGTCTATATGGATCTCGCCCCCGGTCAGAGCCTCAAGGGCACCGCCGTTGACGTCTGCTTTATCGGCAGCTGCACCAACGGGCGCATCAGCGACCTGCGCGAGGCCGCTAAAATCGCCCAGGGCCGCACCGTAGCCGCAGGTGTCAAGGCCTTTGTGGTGCCTGGCTCTGAGCGGGTCAAGCAGCAGGCCGAAGCCGAAGGGCTAGACAAGGTGTTTACCGCCGCCGGGTTTGAGTGGCGTGAGGCAGGCTGCTCCATGTGCCTGGCTATGAATCCCGACAAGCTCCAGGGGCGGCAAATCAGTGCTTCGTCTTCAAACCGCAACTTCAAGGGACGGCAGGGGTCGGCCTCGGGGCGTACCCTGCTGATGAGCCCGGCCATGGTGGCGGCGGCGGCGGTGGCGGGCCAGGTGACCGACGTGCGCGACTACCTGCCAACGGCCTAGGTGGGCTGACCTAGCCTCGGGAAAACGTATTGCAAGTAGCCAACGACGCGCTTGTTGGTGCGTCAGATCACAAACGTTAACGAACTATTTCCCTGGGCTTAACCTAGTCTGGGGAATGTCTTAATTTAGGCCGTTGAAGATAGGGCTGGGTACGCTGTTGGCAATTGGGTCAGCATCTTTAGATATAGCGGTAGCCGGTTTGATTGAGATCTTGCCCAACTTGACGTTCAAACCTTTGAACGTTTTGTGGCTCTATCGATGTCCTAACTAAGTTAACTACGGCTATCCCTGCGCCGCGATCGCCCCTTAGGGCCAGTCCTCAACCATCGCGGCCCTTCTGCGGGCTAGCAGTTTACCCGGGCGAACTCTAGGTACCCCAGTGTCTGTAACCGCAACTTCCGCTGCCCGTGAGGCTGCTATCGATCCGCGCAGCCATCAGACGTTTATTCAACTTTTGGAGCAGTTGTACCGAGAGCGTGCGCTGGTACCCTACCCAGCGGGGCGACCCATACCGCTACGAACCGCCGAAGTGCTGGTCATTTGCCGAGGCATTGTACAGCTGTTTACCATTCAGCAAGACGGCAGCGAAACCCTGCTGGGGCTGGCTGGACCGTCGATGCCCATCGGGTTGCCCCTGACCATCGTTGACCCCTACTGGGCCACTGCCCTCACCGATGTAGACGTGCTATCGCTGCCCATGGCCGAGATCGAGGGGTCATCAGTGCTGATGGCGGGGATGTTTCGCAACGTTACCCTGCGCATGCAGCAGGTCGAAGCCTGGCTGGCGCTCTCGGGCAAGCGCTTGGTGGCCGATCGCCTCAAGCACTTTTTGCTCATGCTGGCCAAAGACTTTGGCCATGTTGAGCCCAGCGGCATCCGCATTCCAATCCGGCTGACCCACCACCAGCTGGCCACGGCCATTGGCACCACTCGGGTTACCGTCACCCGCTTGCTCAAGGACTTTAAAACCGAGGGCTGGCTGACCATTGACCAGCGCCACGTGCTGCTGCATCTCGACCCTCGGTTTCCGACGCAGCAGCTGCTGAACCCGATGGCCCAGCGCTAGCGCCTCTGCTAGCTGCCACTGTCGGGTGCCCCACAGCCAGGAGGTCGGATTGGGCAGGGGGCGATATGGCTGATGCGCTTTCCCAGTGCTGGAGCTGGTGAAACAGCCTTAGCACGTAGTCACCGGTCGGCCACTGGGCCAGGGGTTTAATGAACTTGTCTAAGGGGTTTAGGTCTACCAGGTGAGCGCCAACCTTTATTCCTAGGGGTTCGAGGTGCTTGCCCTCAAGTTCTACGTGCACCAGCCCTTTGGTTTGAAGGTGCTGGTACAGCCACAGCACATCACTGGTATCTGGGCAGGAGTCTTGGCGGCTGCCGGCAACGGTGTCCTGCCTAAAGGAAAGCATGGCGGTCAGGTTAAACAGGCGACTGCGATTGATGAGGGCGAGGGTTTGCTGGCGGGTGGGCTGTACCCCTAGCCCCAATCTGTCGATCAGGTGGGCCAGGGCCGGTATGGGCACCGCGCTGGTGGTATCGCTGATGTCGGGTGCCAAGAGCTGGGCGGGCTGGTTCCAAATGGTGGGGGTATGGGCTAGGCGCTCGCGCAGCCAGCGGGCGTTTTTAGGGCCAATCACCTCGGCCAGGGTAGCATCGGTGGGGTTTAGCTCAACCCCGCACAGCAGTTCCAGCAGGGCAATGTATTTGCAGCCCAGGCTGTGCCCCAGCCAGGCATAGCGATCGCTCTGGGCGTAAATTTCGCCACGGTAGCCCGCCTGGGCCGCTAGGGCTGGTAGATAGGCCTGTAGCCGCCGCTGCTCTTCAAGTAGGCCCAGGGCAATGCCCCAGTGGCGAAAGCTAAAGCGAAAGGGGATTGCCACCACGGTGTAGCCAGCATCGTAGATCTCGTGAAGCAGATGGCGATAGCTCAGGGTGGGAAACGAGCCAAAAAACGCGCCGCCAATAAACTGAATTACCCCTTTCGGTTGAGGGTGCAGGGCCACCCAGCTGAAGGAAACCGGCTGAAATTTGAGTTTTTGCATTGTCAGTTTAGGTTTACAGCAGTTTTAATCGAGTCATGGTGGCAATCAGCCGTGGGTAGGCGGCCCACAGCCGATTGCATCAACACCAACCTTTTGAGATGCCGTTACCGATTAACCGACTCCATGCGGATGGGAATCTCCAGCTTAGAGAGCAAATCGCTGACGTTCTG
>DASQNN010000609.1:0-2221 GCA_035644955.1 Nodosilinea sp.
CAGTTTTGGGCAGTTCGTCAATTTTGAATGGACTCAGCCGTTGAGATTTCGATAGCGATCGCCCCAAAATTGCCGGAGTTGGCCCAGGGCAGACTGCACAACTTCTGACTAAAGCAGTTTTTCCATTGCGGGCCATTCCAAACTCAATCTGGTACTTTTGCCCGTAGGCGTTGCGTTTAGTTGGCATCGCCTCTTGAGTTTCAAGAGCATGACACAAAGCTGCCCGCAGTTCTCCAGCATTCTCTAGGTTGAGCCCCAAAGCCGCCTGGAAGACAACAGCTTTATCGGCCTTCAGAATGATTGGAATTGAGCGAATAGCCCTCCAATCTATCCGCAGGAAGGATAGCTTTGTCAGGATTGGGCAGTTTCAATTGTAGATCGATAGCTCCTGTAGATAGGGCTGCTGCTCTGCCGGGGGCAAAAATGACGCTTTGAAGGAATTTTTGGCTAACTGCACCAGCTGCGCTGACGTTAGCCCCAGAGCCGATTCCACCGCCGCAAAGTTTTCGGCCAGGTAGCCACCGAAGTAAGCCGGGTCGTCAGAGTTGACCGTTACGCACAGGCCCAGATCCATCAGGTGTTTGAGGTTGTGCTGGGCCATTTGATCAAACACGCAGAGTTTAATATTCGACAGGGGGCACACCGTCAGCGGTATCTGGTGCTCGACCAGGTACTCCACCAGGGCCGGGTCTTCGACACAGCGCACGCCGTGGTCGATGCGCGACACCTGGAGCAGGCGAATCGCTTCCCAAATGTACTCCGGTGGCCCCTCTTCGCCAGCGTGAGCCACGGTGAGCCAGCCCTCGGCCCTAGCTCGGTCAAATACGGCCTGAAACTTTGAGGGCGGATGCCCCAGCTCCGAGGAGTCTAGCCCCACGGCGATGATGCTGTCGCGGTAGGGCAGGGCTTGCTCTAGGGTGACCATGGCGGCTTCGGCGCTGAGGTGGCGCAAGAAGCAGAGAATTAGCGCCGAGGAGACATTTAGCTCGGTCTTGGCGTCTTGAAGCGCCTGGGTGATGCCGCTGTGCACCACCTCGAAGGGAATGCCGCGATCGCTGTGAGTCTGGGGGTCGAAGAAAATTTCGGTATGGCGCACGTGCTGGGCGGCGCACTTTTGTAGATAGGCCCAGGTGAGGTCGTAGAAGTCTTGCTCGGTCTGCAAGACTTGCGCCCCGGCGTAGTAGAGGTCTAAAAACGACTGGAGGTTTTCAAACTGGTAGGCCGCCCGCACCTCCTCCACCGAATCGTAGGGGAGTTTGATGCCGTTGCGTTGGGCTAGGGCTACCATCATCTCGGGTTCAAGGGAGCCCTCAATGTGAATGTGGAGTTCGGCCTTGGGGAGGGGAGTAATGGGCGATCGCATAGCTAACCAGCGCTTTTAAGCGGTTATTATGCCCCAACTATCTGGCGGGCCGCAGCATAAAACGCTACGGCTTATTCACGGATCTCAAGGACGATGGGGCAGGCGTAGGGGAGGGTTCAAAGCCTGGGGCATAAAGCGAGCTATGCCGTAGAGCAGGCCCCCAATGGCAAACAGGTGAGCCGCCTTCAACGAGGAGGGCAGCGATCGCAGGCCGTGGAGGTCAAGCAGCGGCACCGCCTTACCCCGCAGATAAATCATGGCCAGGTAGGCCAAGGCTAGCCCCAGTTCGAAGCCAACCAGGGCGATCGCAGCTCGTGGCATCCAGCTTTTTTGCGTGGCCGTAGAAATAAAACGTAATTTGTTAGGCCTATCTTGCCCTCGTACAGGAGCTAGCCGCCGCCAGATAAAGTCGGATTTTGGCGGTTAGGTAGAGCGCTATTTAGTCACCGAATAAAACCCATCTACAGCTAGGGCCAGCCGGTCGAAATAGCGGCATAACCCATAACTGAGCAGGTGAAAGCACCCCGCAACATACTTTGATCCCTGCCCTAGGGCAGCGGAGAAAAGCCCTGGGTTTATAGCGAAAGGGGGAGGTTGAGGTGGGCTCAGATGCTTTATGGTCTACGCAAGAACAACCGCATGAACAGGAGACAACCTCATGCCTTACGAAAACACAGAAACCCTGCCCCAAGATACTCAATCACTACCCCAAGAAGCCAAACAAATCTTTATGGCCGCTTTTAATGCAGCTTCTGAAGATGGCTTTAGCGAAGACGGTGCCAACGAAGTTGCTTGGAACTCGGTAAAAAACACTTTTGCCCAGGACGACAATGGAGAGTGGTATTTCAAAGCTGAAAA
>DASQNN010000610.1:0-10229 GCA_035644955.1 Nodosilinea sp.
AATCGCAAGCAATCGATCAATGTTCATATCAGCAATATATTGACCGAAATAAATTGTTTAATACCTTAAATCTAGCTCAGCACAAAATGTAGGCTTTCACCGTAGTTGGATGCTAAAAATGAATGGCAAATCAGCACAGCATTCTAAGCCTCTGGCCAATTATTTGCGAGTCAAGAAACTGCAAATCTTCCCTGTTCTAAAACGTTTAGATTTTAGTGGTCAGTTGACCTGGTCTACACCAGCAGGGCAGCAGTGGGCTTTATTTTTTAATCGAGGTCAGGTGGTCTATGGCAGGGGCGGGGTACACCCCGTGCGGCAGTGGTATCGTCAGACCCAGGCCCGTCTGCCCGAGGCTGACCTCAGCTATCAGGCGTTGCAGACAGCCCTCGGTGCCAACCCCAGCCCTAGCTGGCTGCACGACTGGGACTACCATCTGCTCCACAACTGGCTGGGCCAGGGGCAGCTGTCTCAGCGATCGCTGCAGACCATCAGCGCCAACATCGTGGCCGACATCTTGTTTGATGTGGTGCAAGCCGGCGACACTCAGTACCACCTGACGCGGCACCCTGCCCTCGACCCCAGGCAGGTGCCCGTTTATATCGACGACACCGAGTTGCTGCCCTCGGTTACAGAGCTGTGGGAGGCGTGGCTAGAGGTGGGGCTAGAGGCCTACTCGCCCAACTTGGCCCCGGTGATTCAGCATCCCGAACCGATTCAGGCGCGGGTGTCGCCGGGGGTGTATGCCTCGCTGATGCAGCTGCTCGATGGCCAGCGCAGCCTGCGCGACCTGGCGGTCAAGCTGGGGCAAGACGTGCTCAACCTCACCCAGGCGCTACAACCCTACATTCAGGCGGGGTGGATCAGCCTGGTGGAGGTGGCCGACTTTCCGGCGATCGCGGGGTTAGACCCGCCTGTTGCCGGACACGACCAGCCCAAAGCGGCCCTCAAAATTGCCTGTGTTGATGACAGCCCCATGGTTTGCAAAGCCATGGGGCAGGTGATTCGGGCGGCGGGGTACGAGTTTTTGGCGATTACCGAAGGCTCAAAGGCGATTCCGACCCTGCTGGCCCAAAAGCCAGACCTGGTGTTTTTAGACCTGGTAATGCCCGACACCAACGGCTACGAAATTTGCAGCAACCTGCGCAAAATTTCGCGGTTCAAAGCGGTGCCCATCGTCATTCTCAGCGGCAACGACGGCCTGGTCGATCAGGTGCGCGCCCGGCTGCTGGGGGCCACCGATTTTTTAAGCAAACCTATGGAGCCGATTGTGATTCTCTCTGTCATCCGCAAACACCTCGCCCACGCCCGTGTTTAAACTCCCTCAGCTCTCCAAGCCCTTACCCTTCTCCCTACCCACGGTGTAACCCATGAGCAAAGTTTTAATTGTTGAAGACAGCTTGACCGATAAAGAAATCCTCACGCTCTGCCTGCGCGATCGCGGCATTACCGTCCTCACCGCCAAAAGCGCCGAAGAAGCGTTTGAGCAGATCAAAACCCATCGCTTTGACCTAATCATTCTCGACGTGGTGCTGCCCGATCGCAGCGGCTTTGAAATCTGCCGCGAACTTAAGGAAGACACCACGACCAAACAGGTGCCCGTGATCATGTGCTCGACCAAGGGCACCGAAATGGACAAGTTTTGGGGCTTAAAACAGGGCGCCGATGCCTACCTGGCCAAACCCATCGACCAAGACGAACTCATGCAGGCCGTGAATCAACTGGTCAACGTCTAGTACAAATTTGCATCGAGAAACCCCCAATTCAAAACACAGATCTCGTAGGGGCATTGCCCTGCAATGCCCCTACAAACCGGGTGCAGCCAAAGAGGATTAGGTCTAAGGAACCGAGCGCAATGAATTTTGAGACTGCAACGCCCACCGACCCTCTGACCTCCCCACCGGAGGACATTACCTCGCCTGAATCTTCACCCGAAGAGCAGTTCTTACAGATCACTGTCAACAGCGATTTACCCCTGCTGCTGCCGGGAGGCAACCTGGTCGAAATTATGAAGCTGGCCGTAGGTCAGGTGGTGCCGATGTTTCAGATGGCCCCCTGGGTAATGGGCATTTACAACTGGCGCGGCGACATGCTGTGGGTGGCCGATCTGGGCCATTTCTTAGGGTTTGCCCCCTGGTACAACCAGGCCGAAGTCGCCACCCGCCACACGGTGGTGGTAATCAAGCCTCCCTATGCCGCCACCCAGCCTGCTGACGAGCAGACCCCCATCCTGGGGCTGGTCGTCAGTGCCGTAGAGGCCATGGTGACCTACCCCACCACCGCCCTACAGCCCTTGTCAGCGGCGTCAAACCAGACTTTACCGGTTGAACCCGGTCTGCGGCCTTTTCTGCGAGGGTGTTGTGTCGATAGCGCCGACCGACCCCAGCTGATTTTAGACGCCACGGCCATTTTGGCTGCCATGGCCCAGGTTCAGACCTAACCGCCGCATCAGAGTGCATCGGCCTTCCCCAGCCGACTACTGAACTTCTAAGGTTATTTGCTATGACTCAAGTTCCGTCGCTATCTCACCCTCGTCAGCAGCCTCTAACGGTGGAGGCCAACAGCGTAGGAGTGCCAAACTCCAGTCCAGCCCAACCCCGAAACGCGATCAGACAGTATTTTGCTGGCCGCAGTCTGCGGCAGCAGCTACTGACTACGATTCTGCCGCTAACTCTGCTGCCGCTACTGCTTGAGGGTCTGATAACCTCTGCCATTACCCAGGGCCGCACCCGCGCCACCTTCACCCAAGCTCTACAGGGGCAGGCCCTGCTGGCGAGTGAAACCGTGGGCCTCAACCTGATTGAGCAAATTGCCTTTGCCGAGGTTTTTGCTCAAAACCCGCTCATTTTGGACAAGGTTCGCCGCGATCGCCAACTGGCAGCCGATCTAAAGCTGCTACAAAGCCCCGAAGCGACCCTAGAAACACGCTTTATTGTGACCAAGCAGCTGGCTACTAACCCCGCTTTTAACGACTACCTGTCCCAAACCGTCGAGATTAAGCAATTTGCCGAGATCATTGTTACCGAGGCCAACGGCCTCAATGTGGGCTATAGCAGCATTCCCTCTGATTTTGTGCAGGCAGGTGAAGACTGGTGGGATCGGGCTAAAAGCGATGGGTTCTGGTTTGGTCAGCCCGGCTACGATGCGTCCACTCTTCAGGTAGGCCTCGACTTTAGCCAAGCCATTCGCGACCCCAACAGCAACGAATTTTTAGGAGTGGTGAAATTCTTTGTTACCACCGCCGCCATGGAGTTTGAGCAGCTCAACGAGTACCTGGCCAACGGCGGTATTCAAGGCTCTCAGCAGGTGCAATTGCTCGAACCCAGTTCTAACTATGTGCTGGCCACCTTTGACGAGCAGGGCCAAGAAGTGGCCCTAACACCTAGATCCCTTAACCTGGACGGCGGCGAGGTGGTGGGTAAGCTGGCCGCCGCTGTCGCCCAAGCCGCCCAGGCCGAGATCACCCCCAATGACCTGCAACAACAGCTCAACTCAGCCTTCCCAGTCAGAAATTTGGAGATTTCGGCGGTAAGTGCCGCTGGTGGCGCCGAAAGCCTGGTAGCAACCTTCAGTCATCAGGGCAAACAGTATTCGCTAGCGACGGTACCCCGGCTGAACTGGGTGGCGATCGCCTCGATGGACATCGCCGAAATTCGCGCCGCTGGTCGCAAAAACCTGGTCACCCTGGGGTTGTTGGTGCTGGTGCTGGGTGGGGTGGCCGCCCTGTTAACTCGAGCCATAGCCCAGCAAATCTCGTCGCCGCTCGACACCCTGGCAGGCAACGCCCAGGAAGTCTCGCGAGGCAATCTCGATGTCCAGGCCGACCTGGTTGGGTCGTCTGAAGCTCAAACCCTGGCCCAAACCTTTAACGAACTGGTGGTGCGGGTGCGCGGCTTTCTGCGCGAGCAAACCCTCAACACCCGCCGCGCCAACCTGGCCGCCGCCATTACCGGGGCCAAAATTGTGAACCCTGACGAGCTGCGGCCCATTTATGAGCGCCTAGTGGCCGAAGCCCGCGACATCCTTGGCACTGACCGAGCGGTGATTTACCAGTTCAACCCCGACTGGAGTGGTGCCATCGTGGCCGAATCGGTCGAGGCGGATCTGCCCAGCGCCTTTGCACAACGGCTGGAGGATCCCTGCATTCCCGCCGAAACTCGCCAAAAGTACGAGGCCGAAGGCATTCTGCTCGAAAACAACGTCGCCATGGCTGCCTTTCACCCCGAGCACCAGGCCCTACTGCAAAGTCTCCAGGTCAAATCGATTTTGGGGGTGCCCGTGGTCAGCCAGGGCAAACTGTATGGCCTGCTGATTACCCACCACTGCCAGACCGTACACTCCTGGCAAGAATCTGAAGTTGATTTCCTCAAGCAGATTGGGCTCCAGCTGGGTCTGGTGATCGAGCGGGTGCAGCTGATCGAGCGCACCCGCGCCCTAGCCACAGAACAGCAGCAGCTCAAAGAAGGCCTCCAGCGCAACGCCCTCCAGCTGCTAATGGACGTGGACCCTGTCAGCCAGGGCAACCTGACCGTACGCGCCCAGGTCACCGAGGATGAAATTGGCACCCTGGCCGACTCCTACAACGCCACCATCGCCAACCTGCGCAAAATTGTGATTCAGGTGCAGGACGCCTCTTACCAGGTGGCCAGTACCACCGACAGTAGCCAAACCTCCGTTCGCACCCTGGCCGAGTCGGCCAACCAGCAGGCCAACGCTATTCTAGCCGCCCTCGATCGCGTGCAAGAAATGACCACCTCGGTGCAACTGGTGGCCGCCAACGCCGAAAAAGCCGAAGCGGCCGTGCTGCAAGCCGAGCAGACCGTAGCCCAGGGCGACGACGCCATGAACCGCACCGTAGACGGCATCATGGCCATTCGCGAAACCGTGGCCGACACCGCCAAGAAGGTGAAGCGCCTGGGCGAATCGTCCCAAAAAATCTCCAACGTGGTGAACCTGATCAGCGGCTTTGCGGCCCAGACCAACATGCTCGCCCTCAACGCCTCCATCGAGGCCTCCCGGGCTGGGGAAGGGGGTAAGGGCTTTGCGGTGGTTGCCGAAGAAGTGCGCGAACTGGCCCGCCAGTCCGCCGAAGCCACCACCGAAATTGAAAAGCTGGTGGCCAGCATTCAGGCCGAAACCAACGCTGTAATCACCGCTATGGAAACCGGCACCGAGCAGGTGGTCACCGGCACCCAGCTGGTGGATGAAACCCGCCAGAGCCTCAACCAAATTACCGCCGTCAGCCGCCAGATTAGCGCACTGGTCGCCGCGATCGCCGACGCCACCGTCGTCCAATCCCAGGCCTCTGAGGTGGTCAGCGAAACCATGACCAGCGTTGCCACCACCGCCAGCCAAAACTCCAGCGCCGCCACCCAGGTCGCCGACGCCTTTACCCAGCTGCGCGCTGTAGCCCAGGCGTTGCAGGAGGAGGTGGGCCGGTTCACGGTCAGCTAGGGGGCGGGTGGGCAGGTAGGCGGGTGGGAGGGGTAGGGAGTGGATGGGTGAAGAGTGGAGGGGTAGATTTCAGCCAACCCTACAAACCCTACATAAGTCCACAGGAAACGGATCGCCTATCCCCCCTTATCCCTCCTTTCACTCCCTACCCCTCTCGCATCCACCCCATGGGCAGACGCCATCTAACCCCCTCACCTATCCACCCATGGGCAGACGCCGTCTGCCCCTACCCATCCACCCGCCTACCCACCTACCCGCCCACTCCCCCACTCCTCCCATGCCAAACCCTCCCCACATCCGCGACCAGGCTTACCAATTCTTCCTCGAAGAAGCCCCCGAGCTGCTGCAAACCATCGAGTCGGGGCTGCTGGGGCTGCGATCGCAGCGAGACACCGCCGAAATTCACCAGATCATGCGGGCGGCCCACTCGCTTAAAGGGGGGGCGGCCAGCGTGGGCCTAGAGCCGATCAAGGCCCTGGCCCACCGGCTAGAGGCTTTGTTTAAAGCCCTCTACAGCGAAGCCGTGACGATCGACGGCGAGCTAGAAAGCCAGCTGCTCAAGGCCTTTGACTGTCTGCGGCTGCCCCTGACCCAGCAGCTTGCCGAGGGCAGCTTTGATGGCGACCAGGCCCTCGCCCAGGCAGAGCCCGTTTTGCAAGACCTGGAGCTGCGTCTGGCCAGCGCCATGGCCGAAACCGAGAACTTTATCCCCAGTTCTTCGGACCTGGGGTTTGACATGGCCACCTCTATCTTTGAGGTGGATGTGCAGCAGGGGCTAGACCACCTGGCCAAAGTGCTGGCTCAGCCAGAAGCCCACGAAGTCGCCGGAGAACTGCGGGCCCAGGCCGAGATTTTTATGGGCTTTGCCGAACTGCTCGATCTCTCGGGGTTTGCCCAAATTGCTGAGACGGCGCTCCAGGCTCTAACGGTGAACCCAGACCAGGCCATCGAGATCACCCGCCTGGCCGTGGCAGATTTTGCCGATGGCCGAGCCGCCGTCCTGACCAGTGGTTCCACCACCGGCGGCGAACCCTCAGCCGCCCTGCAGGCCCTAGCGATCGAGGCTCCGCCCCCAAAACCTCCCTTAGAATTTGGTTCAAAATTCGATCTAGAACCATCCCTATCTTCCTTCCCAGAGCTGGCCCTCGAACCTGAGCAGTTTTTGACGGCCGTGTTTAGCGATGAGGTTTTGGACGATGAGGTTTTGGACGATGAGGTTTTGGGCAATGAGGTTTTGGGCGATCGCGACTGGGATGCCGACCTGCCCTCCGAAGCCGATGCCCTCGCCTGGCTAACCCAGGCCCAACTCCCCTCAGAGGCCGATCTAACCCTAGCGGCAGAATCTACAGAAGCCAATCCATCTAGCCCAGCCCCTACTCCACAGCCCTGCTCAGCCCCCCTAGCCTTCGACAACCCCAGCGACGACACCCTTAGCCCAGCCGCCATACCTTCCCTTGAAACCCTGTTTGGCGCTCCAACCCCAACCACAGCCGTTGAAGAAAGCGCAATTCACGCTGCCTTCGCAGCCTCCCTCGAAACCGATCTCCCTCCTGACACCTCCCCCACTCCTCCACTCCCCCACTCCCCCACTCCCCCACTCCCTACCCTCCCACTCCCCACCGCCCCCCTCACCGTCCGCGTCGATACCCAGCGCCTCGCCCGCCTCGAAAACCAGCTGGGAGAACTCACCATCAACCGCAACGGGTTGGCCCTGCAAACCAACCAAATTCGCCTTGGTCTCAAGGAACTGGTCAGCCGCTTCGAGCGGGTGCGCACCACCGTCGAGCAATTGCAGGGCATTTCAGACCAGATCTTGATTGCCCCCGATCGCCAGCGCCACCCCGTCACCATCGGCGAGTTCACCCCGGCCCCGCCCTGGGCCGCCCCGGCTCGCCCCCCCGGCTTTGACTCGCTCGAAATGGACACCTACACGGCTCTTTACACCTACACCCAAAGCCTGCTTGAGGACATGGTGCAGCTTGAAGAAGCCGCCGCCGATGTGATTCTGTTCAATCGACAGTCGGATCAACTGCTGGGGCAGCACCGCAAAATGCTCTCCCAAATGCAAGACGACCTGATGTACGCTCGCATGGTGCCCCTGGGCCAGGTGTTCAACCGCTTTCCGCGCGTGCTGCGCGACCTGTCAAATACCTACGGCAAACCCGCCGACCTCACCCTAGAAGGCTCAGCGCTACTGGTCGATAAGGCCGTGCTCGAAAAGCTTTACGACCCCCTGCTGCACCTGCTGCGCAACGGCTTTGACCACGGTTTAGAAGCCCCTGAAGAACGCCTCCGCCAGGGCAAACCCGAGGTGGGCCAGATCACCATGGGGGCCTGCTACCGAGGCCGCCAGATCGAAATTCAGGTCAGCGACGACGGCCGAGGCCTGGCCCTAGAGCGGGTGCGCCAGCGGCTGATTGAGCTAGACTGGCTCTCGCCGGAGGAAGTTAGCACCGCCAGCCCCGACCAGCTCCATCGCTATCTTTTCGAGCCGGGCTTTTCTACCGCCCAGCAGGTCAGCGAACTGTCGGGGCGCGGGGTTGGCCTAGACGTGGTGCGCGACCAGATACAGCGACTCAAGGGCACGGTTACCGTGCAGTCGGTGCCGGGATCGGGCACCCGGTTTACCCTGTCGCTGCCCATGACCCTCAGCATCGTCAACCTGCTGATTTGCTTTGTGGGCTCTACCCCGATCGCCTTTCGCAGCGACAGCATTACCGAAATTTTGGTGCCGCGATCGCATCAGCTCAACCAGGAGCAATCCCAGACCTGGCTAACCTGGCACGACGAGCAAGTGCCGGTCTATGACCTGGACGACCTGCTCGCCTACCGCTGCCTGCGGCCCGAGCTGCCCCTCAGCCAGGTGCTGGCGGCGGTGCCCTCCCCCGCCGACTGGGAAGCGCCCGTGCTGATTTTGGCCCGGGGCAATCGCCACTTTGCCATTCAGGTCGATCGCCTCGTCACCGAGCAAGAATCGGTGATTAAACCCTTTGGCACGGCCCTCAACCCGCCTGCCTACGCCTACGGCTGCACAGTGCTAGGCGATGGCAGCGTGATTCCCGTCATCGACGGTCAAGCGTTCTTAGACGATCTGCTGAGTCGTCCCTCTGTCTCTGGCCCAGCCGCTATAGACCTACCAGCCAACAATGTCCCCCAGGCCACGCTGCATCCGGCCACCACCGTTCTAGTAGTCGATGATGCCGTCACCTCTCGCCGCACCCTGGCCCTTTCTCTAGAGCGGGCGGGCTACCGGGTGCTGCAAGCCCGCGACGGCCAAGAAGCCCTAGAGCAGCTTGAGCAAAACCCCGCCGTGGGGCTGGTGGTCTGCGATATTGAAATGCCCAATATGAATGGCTTTGAATTTCTCACCGCCCGCCGGCAAAATCCGGCCCTGGCCCAAATTCCCACCCTGATGCTGACCTCGCGCAGCAACCATAAGCACCGCTGGCTGGCCCTGCAGCTGGGGGCCACCGACTACTTCACCAAGCCCTACCTAGAGCAGGAGTTTTTGGGGACAATCGCCACCCATCTTCAGCTAGCTCGATAGTATCTGTCCGAGGATAGATAGTATCCCCTTCCTGGGCTTCAGTACCATGCCCACACAGGCAGCCTAGCCGTGCAGACGGGTGAGATTTTCGCCAACCTGCTGGTTTTGTTAATGTTATCCCCCCAAGGGGGATGTTAGCCTGTACAAGATACACCTCCGCAGAACAGGCACTATGGTTGCAACCCCCGACGTTATCCAAACGTCTGCATCTCACTCCCACACCTCATCCTCTGGCGATAGCCGGGTCGCGGTGCTGCTGATGGGTTACGGCGAAGTCGAAAGCTACGAAGACTTTGCCAACTACAACGAGCAGGCGCTAAACCTTCTAACCGCAAAGTTTGCCCCCGTCCCCACCTGGGTCTACCCGCCGCTGGCCAAGGTGCTGGCCGCCTTCGACCTGCACGAGTGGAGCCATCAGCACGGCAACTTTATCTCTCCCCACAACGCCATTTTCGAGGCCCAGCGGGCCGGCATTGAAGCCAACCTCAAAGAGCGCTGGGGCGATCGCGTCAAAGTCTTCAAAGCCTTCAACTTCTGCAAGCCCTTCCTGCCCGACCAGGTGCTAGAGCAGGTCAAAGCAGAGGGCTACGACAAGCTGCTGATCTATCCCCTGCTGGTGGTTGACTCCATCTTCACCAGCGGCATTGCGATCGAGCAGGTGAACGAGGCTCTAGTCAAACTGTCCGACGGCACCGAGCACTGGGTCCAGGGCACGCGCTACATCCCGTCCTTCTTCGACGCGCCCGACTACATCGACCTGCTGGCCACCATGGTCGAAGAGAAAATTAAAGACCACCTGGCCGTGGCCCACCTGCCCTCCCAAACCGGCATCGTGCTGATGAACCACGGCTGCCCCCACGAGGCGAAGGGCTTTACCTCCGGCATCGACGAGAGCCAGAAGCTCTACGACAAAGTCCGCGATCGCCTGATCTACAAGTACCCGCTGATCTCCGTCGGCTGGCTCAACCACGACACCCCGCTGATCAAATGGACCCAGCCCAACGCCGACCTGGCCGCCCGCAACCTAATTGACCTGGGGGCTACAGCACTGGTGTTCATGCCCATTGGCTTCGCCACCGAAAACCACGAAACCCTGCTCGATGTCGAGCACATCATCGAAGGGCTGCGGCGCAAGCGCCCCGACGTCACCTACGTGCAAATGCCCTGCGTCAACGATCGCCCCGACTTCCTGGCCATGGCCGCCACCTGGGCCGACAAGCACATCGCCGAT
>DASQNN010000611.1:0-13050 GCA_035644955.1 Nodosilinea sp.
AAAGCGCCCAGGTGGCTAATCATGCCCTGCACCTTGTCTTGGGGGTAGTGAATGAGCACGTCTAAACAGATTACCGTGTGGTAGCTACCGGCCAGCTCTTCCAGGTCTTTGACCTCAAAGGTGGGCAGGTTTTTGCCCTCCAGGGCCACCTCAGCCCGGCGTTGCGCCTCTTCAACCATCTTGGCGGAGATGTCGCTGGCATAGACCTTAGCCCCAGCTAAGGCCAGGGGAATGGTCAGACTGCCGACACCGCAGCCCGCGTCGCAGCAGGTCAGCCCAGACAGGTTGCCGTCGGCCACCAGCCATTCCATTAGCGTATCGACAGTGCGCTGGTGGCCCTTGCGAATGTCCAGCTGGACCTTGTTGACCTCACCATCTCCATAGATTCGCTGCCAGCGGTCAAACCCGGTGGCGTTGAAATATTCGCGAACTACGGTCTTGTCGTCGGTGGCAGTCATGGGTGGGCTTTAGGGTTTGCTAACTTCTGTAAAATTCTATGATGTTTTGCTGCGTCAAAACGGCCCGCAACGAAACTCAACCTTCCCCGCCCCAGGCCAAACGCAACCGCTAGAACCCGCCAGTGGCATGATGGGAACGCCCTTGTCCCGCAGCGTCTTTAACCATGACTACCTCCCCAGTTAGCCCCGCCCATAACCCGATCGGCAACCCGGCCAGTGACCCCGAAGTTGGCATCATTATGGGCAGCGACTCAGACCTGCCCACCATGGCGGCCGCCATTGAGGTCTGCGCCGAGTTTGGGGTGGCCCACGAAGTGGCCATTGTGTCGGCCCACCGCACCCCCGATCGCATGGTTACCTACGCCCAAACCGCCCGCGATCGCGGCCTCAAGGTGATCATTGCCGGGGCCGGCGGGGCGGCCCACCTACCCGGCATGGTCGCTGCCCTCACCCCTCTGCCGGTGATTGGCGTACCCGTGGTCAGCCGCACCCTGCAGGGGCTCGACTCGCTCTACTCAATTGTGCAAATGCCGGCGGGCATTCCGGTGGCCACGGTGGCCATTGGCAACGCTAGGAATGCCGGCCTACTGGCGGTACAGATTTTGGCCACAGGTCGCCCCGCCCTGCTCGATCAGGTAGCCCAGTATCGCCGCGACCTCGAAGCATCGGTGCTGGCCAAACAGCAAACCCTTGACCGCCTCGGCCCCCAGGCCTACCTAAACACCCAAGGGCAAACCTAACTTGAAACCCACTCTATCCACCATTTTTTTAAAGCGACTTGCGCCAACCGTTAACTTCGGGTTAATTAACCCTATGTTTTTGGGACTATAGGGGAAATATAACCACCCTCTACAACATTGTGTATCGTTCGATACAGATGGACGGCCTCAGAATTGATGGAATCATTTTGTTCTGTGTTTACGCAAATTCCTCTGCCTGTTTAATGCCAATAACATGTGCAGGCAGTTCGGCGTAAGTTTCTACAGGTACGTATTGGTTAACTTTTAGCTGCTGCCAGAAACTTACGGCTTTTGCATACCGGTTCGCAGAATCTATCTATTCTGTGAGCTTTAGCTCCCATACTGGTCTGCCTCACCGCCCTGCGGCTGAGAGCTTAGGTCTAGAAACGGTAGGCCGTGTTCACTGTCTGATTGTGTTGAAGGAACGTCTGTTGAGATGTCTAACCTAGTGTTGCGTAATCGTTCTAGATTCCGAAAGCGGTCTAAGGCCAGCTTTTGGAACACCAGCGTACCGCCCTTTGATGAGGCGATTAAGCGTCTATTTGGCCGCGTTGGCGGCTGGGCATGGGTAGCCTGCATTCCTCTAACGCTGGTTATTTTGGCTGTTTGGGGAGCTGCGGCCCAGGCTCAAGATGAGCTGACCGTAGATAATCTGCAAACCACCCTGGACAACATTTGGGTGTTGATTGCAGCTTTCCTAGTCATTTTCATGAATGCCGGTTTCGGCATGCTAGAGACTGGCTTTTGTCGGCAAAAGAATGCCGTCAACGTCCTGACCAAAAACCTGATCGTGTTTGCCCTGGCTACCTTGTCCTTCTGGTTCATTGGCTTTGCGCTGATGTTCGGTGCCAACGGCAACGGCTGGGTTGGCTGGGGGAACTTCTTCCTCGGTGGTGAAGCTGAGCTATACGGCTTAGACAGCACCGCCGGCCTCTCCAAGGACACCTTCTTCCTGTTCCAGGCGGCCTTCGCCGGTACCGCCGCCACCATCGTGTCGGGTGCGGTGGCCGAGCGCATTAAGCTGGTTGACTTCATTATCTTCAGTGTTTTGCTGACAGCGATTGCCTACCCCATCACCGGCCACTGGCTGTGGGGCGGCGGCTGGCTGGCCGATCTAGGCTTCCACGACTTTGCGGGCTCTACTATTGTTCACTCTGTCGGTGGTTGGGCTGCCCTGATGGGTGCGGCTTTTCTTGGCCCCCGGATGGGCAAGTACACCGCTGAAGGGCAGGTTAGCGCCCTGCCGGGTCACAACCTGAGCATTGCGACTCTGGGCTGTCTAATTCTGTGGCTGGGCTGGTTTGGGTTCAACCCCGGTTCTCAGCTAGCCGCCGATTTGGCTGTGCCCTACATTGCGGTAACCACCAACCTGGCAGCGGCAGCTGGCGGGGTGGCGGCAACCTTTACCTCCTGGGCGCTGAGCGGCAAGCCTGACCTGTCGATGACCATCAACGGCATTCTGGCTGGTCTGGTGGGCGTCACGGCGGGCTGCTTTGTGGTTGGCTATGCCGGTGCATTCTGGATTGGGCTAATCTCGGGCATTCTGGTAGTGTTCTCGGTGGGCTTCTTCGACAGCATCAAAATCGACGACCCCGTGGGTGCGACCTCTGTACACTTGGTGTGCGGTATCTGGGGCACCCTGGCGGTGGGCTTGTTTGCTAATCCCAACAACTTCACCCAGGGCGGCGACGCCGAGGCCATCAGCGGCCTTTTCTACGGTGGCGGTATTGGTCAGCTGGGGGCTCAAATCCTCGGTATTCTGTCCATTGGCCTCTTCACCGTGGTCATTTCTTCCATCTTCTGGCTCATTCTCAAGTCAGTGCTGGGGCTGCGGGTCTCCGCTGAGGAAGAAATGAAGGGTCTAGATATTGGTGAGCACGGCATGGAAGCCTACAGCGGCTTTCTGAAAGACACCTCTGACATGACCGGCGTGATGTAGCTACGTCGGCTAACCCTGGCGATCGCTCCATCACCTGAATCCTGATTCCTCACCCTGCTAGTTAGGCCAGAGAATCTGCGTAAGCGCCTGAGTACGTTGCTCAGGCGCTTAGCTTTTGGATTTCAACGGAGAGTAGGGCAAGCCTGGGCCAAGACCCTAGGCCGACTTTGGCAAATGGTTACAATGTGCCTTCACCGCCGGGGGCACCTGGTAGGCTAGGTGGAAGTAACTACTGCCGATGCCCATAGGGCCCCTCTGGGTTCACCCGAACACCAATGGACAACCTTATATATCGACGGTTCCCTATCCTGAACCATGAGCAATTCCACATCTGTGGTGGAAGAATTGCTAACGGCAATTCCCCAGCTTAGACCAAGCCTCTATTTCAAAACCTCTTTAACCGCGTTGTCCCACGCGATGGAAGATCACGTGCTGGCGGGGACAGCCAAGTTTTTGGTGATCGCCAGTTTTCAGCAAGAGCGGTTTTACTTGCAGGAGGCCCACCGCTATCTGCGCATTGCAGAGCTCACCGACCAGGTCTACGTGCTGTCGGCTTTGGGCACTAGCTTCGTCAGCCGTTCAGACAACTACGAAACCATCGCCTTTGAAGTCGATGATGCCCTCACCCAGGAGTGGCACCTGGTGGTGATTGGCGCAGACTATAGCGCCTGCTTAATGTGCCGAGAGCGATCGCTGGTGCCGGCCACCGATGGCCCCCCCCTCGACCAAACTCGCCGCTTTGAAGGGGTTTGGACCCAGGACCGCTACGTGTCCCAAAAGGCGGCAGACCTGTTGCTCGATCGCATTACCGGGTACCGCCCCGACCTGGCCGAGAAAGTCGCGATTGCCCGGCAGCGCTACATTGACCCCACCCTCACCTTCGATGAGCGCCTTGACGGCAGCAGCGGCCCCGACCCCTTCACCCAGCGCCTGGTCACCTACCTACAGGCGGGGCAGTACAAGCTGCTCAAAGCCTACAAAGCAATCACGGCCCAGGAGCGGCGTGAGCGCCTGGTCAACTCCATTACCTCGGTGGTGCGCCAGTCGCTCAACGCCGACGAAATTTTTGCTAAGGCCGCCCAGGAACTGGGCCAGGCGCTGCAGGTGTGCCGCTGCCTGATCTATCCCTGCAACGCCACCGAGGCCACGGTGGTGATTGCCCACCAGCACCTCAACAGTGAGGTAGATTCGCTGCTGGGCGAAACCTGGCCCCTAGCCACCAACCCGCTGTTTGACTACATTCAAGACACCAAAGAAACCATCGCCATTGCCGATACCCAAGACCGCGAGTCGCCCTTTCGCTACGAGCTGGAGGCCATTCAACCCCTGATCGAGCGGTGGCAGATTCGGTCGTGGCTGATTGTGCCGCTCACCTACCAGGGCCGCCTGGTGGGCCTGATCGAGCTTCACCACTGCCAGCCCCAGCCCTACCAGTGGAGCGAAGACGACACGGCCCTGGTGGACGCGATCGCCACCCAGCTCAGCGTCGCCATTATTCAGGCCGAGGCCTACGCCAACCTGCAAGACCTCAACCAGCAGCTCGAAGCCCTCGATCGCACCCGCGCCAACCTGATCGCCATCACCGGCCACGAGCTGCGCACTCCCCTCTCCACCATTCAGGTCTGTCTCGAAAGCCTCTCCACCGAGCCCGACATGCCTAACGAGCTGCGGCAAATCATGCTGCAATCGGCCCTCGAAGATGCCGAGCGCATGCGCAAGCTGGTGCAAGACTTTCTCACCCTGTCGCGGCTGGAGAGCGGTCGAGTCGAGTGGAACCTAGAGTCACTCTCCATTCAGGAATGCATTGACCTAGCCCTCAGCAGCATCCACGGCAGCCAGGACAGCGCCGCCAGCCCCACCATTAACGTCAAAATGCCCAAGCAGGTGCCGCTGGTGCGGGCCGATGGCGAGTGGCTGGTCGAGGTGCTGGCCAAGCTGCTCGACAACGCCCAAAAATTTACCCCCGCCACCGGCAAAATCACCATTCAGGTCACCCGCCCCAGCCCCACCCACCTACAGGTCACCATTGCCGATAGCGGGCGCGGCATTGAGCCCAGCCGTTTGCAGGTGGTGTTCGATCGCTTTTACCAGGAAGAGGGGGCGCTGCGCCGCACCACGGGCGGCACCGGTCTGGGGCTGGCCATGTGTCGCCAAATTGTAGAGGGGCTGGGCGGCACCATTTGGGCAGAGTCGGCGGGCAAAAACAAGGGCAGCCAGTTTCACTTTACGGTTCCCATTGCCCAGGGTAAGCTAGACGGGCGCAGCAGCCGGTCTGGGGAGACGAAAAAAAGGCAGCCCGCTACCCTGCCAGGCAATCCTTCCGTGCTGCTCGATGACTAATCTGGAACCATCTCTGCCGCCCCGGTACTGCAACTGGGTCTGCCGAAACGGACCCGGCATGGCATGATGACCATAGCTTGTTAGCCACAGTAGACTTGTTAGCCGCAATAGAGCGTGGGCATGGGCGATTCCCCAAAATCTAACCCCCCCGATGGCCGTTCCCCAAGGAGCAGCCCATCCTGGGCCTCTCCGGTGATGGAGGCCTGGCAGCTGTTGCGCGATCGCGCTGGCCAGCTGCGGCCCGCCCAACAGCTCAGCGGCTGGTTTAACGTCGACGACGACAAAGTGGCCGAAATTTTGGCGGCGGTGCGCGAGCAGTTGCCCACCACCGAGGCCCTGCTGATCGGCAAACCCCAGGCGGGCAAAAGCTCCCTTGTGCGCGGGCTGACTGGGGTGGGGGCCGACATTGTGGGCCAGGGGTTTAGACCCCACACCCAGCACACCCAGCGCTACGCCTACCCCTCCGAAGACCTGCCCCTGCTCATTTTTACTGACACCGTGGGGCTGGGGGATGTGGCCCAGGCCACGGACGCCATTATCGCCGAGCTGGTAGACGACCTCAACCGCAGCAGCAGCAGGGCGCGCATCCTCGTTTTGACAATCAAAATCAACGATTTTGCCACCGATACCCTGCGACAGATTGCCACCCGCCTGCGCCAGCAGTTCCCGACGGTGCCCTGCCTGCTGGCGGTAACCTCAACCCACGAGGTTTACCCTCCCAGCCAGGCCGACCACCCGCCCTACCCACCCGATTTAGACGCGGTAAATCGTTCCTTTGCGGCTATTGGGGCCAACTTTGAGGACCTGGTAGACCGCACCGTCCTACTTGACTTCACCCTGGAGGAAGACGGCTTTGACCCCGTGTTCTACGGCCTTGAAGCCCTGCGCGATGCCCTGGCCGACCTGCTGCCCGAAGCCGAGGCCCAGGCGCTCTACCAACTGCTCGACGAACAGGCCGAGGCCACAACCCAGCTGGGCAACCTCTACCGCGACGTGGGGCGACACTATATTTCGGCCTTCGCGGTCATGGCCGCTACCCTGGCGGCGGTGCCCCTGCCCTTTGCCACCATGCCGGTGCTGACGGCGCTCCAGGTGTCGATGGTGGGTCTGCTGGGCAAACTCTATGGTCAAACCCTGAGCCCGTCCCAGGCGGGGGGGCTGATTAGCGCGATCGCAGGCGGCTTCTTTGCCCAGGCGATCGGCCGCGAGCTGGTCAAGTTCATTCCTGGCTTTGGCAGCGTAGTGGCGGCCTCCTGGGCTGCTGCCTACACTTGGTCGCTGGGCGAAGGGGCCTGCGTCTACTTTGGCGACCTGCTAGGGGGCAAAAAGCCCGATCCCCAAAAAATTCAAACGGCCATGAACGAGGCCTTTACCGCTGCCAAAGAGCGCTTTAAGGACAGCGCTAGCAACAATACCCCAGTTTCTCCCCCAGATTCTTAAGCCTAACCGTCTTTGCGCCGCTGGCGCAGCACCGCCAGCCCCATGCCTACCAGCCCAGGCAACAGCGCCGGGGTCGGAATGGGAGCAGGCTCATCTACCGTCACATTGATTCTAAAGGCCAGATCGCCATCGGGAATACTGGCTAAATTTTGAGCGAACCCCAGGGGAAAGATCACCTCTAACTCGTTACCGCTCAGCAGGTTGATGGTCGGGTTTTGGTTAAAAGCCAAACGCCCCAGGGGAACAACCGTAAACCCCGTCAGGAGGTTTTGCCCAGGTTTACCCAGGTTAGGCGCTAAAAATCGGTAAATGTCGTCTCCGCTGACGACATTGCCAATCCTCGAATTGATACTAAACAAAATAGAGTTGTTGCCAAGGTCAATATCCCAGATGTCGCCGAACTGCTCTAGCTCCAGCCCTGGCCCCACGATCACCGTTTGAGGCCCCTGGTAGGGAACTTCCGGCGGACCACTAATGGGTAGAAGCGTGTTTGTTACTGTAATGGGGCTACCCAGCGAGAAAGCTTGAGCCGAGTCAACCCAAATCACGCCCAGGGCAAGGGCAGCACCAGCAATCAAGCTGGTGCCGAGAAGGCTTTCCTTCATCTGCTTCTCCAATTGGGGGCTTTAACTACTTACGAGAGGCAGATGCACGGTCCGGGTGACTCACGCATAAACCGGCGGACATGGCACGGTTTATGCTCCGTTCACGTTCTAGCAAAAAATACTGAGGTTTGGTTAAGGTCTGGTCAGAAAGTTTACCGGGTCTTGACAGAGCTATCCGTAGTTGATAGCGATCGAGCCCCGGGTGGAACCATCGGTGTATACCCTAAGCCTTAGGGAATTTAGCCGAGCAATCTGAGATCAGGACACCGAGGCGTGTCAACCGATACAGAGTATTGTCCGAGTTCGATTCAACCTATAGACAGAAACTGTCAGGAACACCCGTGAGTGCTACTCCCGCAGGCGTGGATAGCCCTAGAGCTGATTTGCCCAACCAGGCGCGGCTGCTGCTCGATTTGCAGCGGGTCAATAAAATTGCCCAGCGGCTGTCGGGCTGCTTGGAAATAGAAACCATCGCTCGCTTCGTCACTGATGGCCTAGTCAATCAGTTTGGCTGCGCCTTTGCTCGCATCTGGGTGGTAGAACCCGATCAAACCATCCTGCGGCTGGTGGCCTCCTCAGGGCTGTATACCCACATCAACGGGTCCTTTGCGCGGGTGCCCATGGGGGCTTATAAGGTCGGCAAAATCGCCCAAAACCGGGTGCCCTTTCTGAGCAATCGCCTGGCCGAAGAAGCCTGGGTGAAAGACCGAGACTGGGCGATCGCCAACAATATCCAAGGATTTGCGGGCTATCCGCTGATCACCGGCGATCGCGTCATTGGGGTGCTGGCCACCTTTAGCCACAGCCCCATGGCCGCCGAGTTTTTAGAGGTGTTGCAGGTGCTCTGCATGACCGCCACCATCGCCCTCGATGCCGCCCTGAGGGTAGATGCCAGCCACGCCGGGGGCACAGGTTGGGCCCTGGCCCAGCGCCCAACGCTATCTGACCAACTCGCCACCATTCTCAAGACCACCACCATGACCCTGGTGGGGACTGAAGCCCCCCTCGCGGCCTCAGTTAGCCACGTTTTTGTGCAGTTGGCCGAGCTGTTAGACGAGTTTCACTGCGACTTTGCACGGCTTGTCTACGGTACGGCAGAGGTTTTACTCGAAGCCATTGTGGCCCTACCGGCAGCCGACGGTGCTCAAAAAGCTCATGACACGGCAGCTTTGTGGCGATCGCGCTGCCACCAGCTGCGGTTTATGGCCACCTGTTTGGGGGGCAGTCTACAAACCCAGCCCGGCCCCCACCAGCAGCAAATGGTGCAAGTCACGCTCCAGGTTCCCTACAGTGGGGGACAGTCTGGCGTTAAGGTCAGCATTCAGTGCGACACCGCTCTGGTGCAGGTGGCCCTTACCTGTCTGGCCTACAGGGCCAGACTCACGGTGTGCGATCCCCTCGACCCCGAGGCAGTGCTCATCACCGATAGCGCTACCCTGGCCCAGGGGCCAGCTCCCACCATTTGGGTGCGAATTAACCCCTCCAGCGCCCCCCCCGCCCCGGCAAAAGCCGTCATCGACTGGGCGATCGATGTCGATCAGCTCCAGCACATGGTGCAGTTTGTCGCCCTGGGCAAACCGGTGGAGATGACCGGCGATCGCCCTGGTCTGCCGAGACCGTCGGAGCGTGAGCGCGAGATTATGGCTCTTTTAGCCCAGGGCCTGCGCGATCGCGACATCGCCCACCACCTCTACATCAGCGAAAGCACGGTAAAATTCCACATCAACAACAGCCTTACCAAGCTGCAAGCCAAAAACCGCTATCAGGCCGTCTACCAGGCTGCGATTCATGGATGGATCTAACGCTATAGCGATCACCAAGAACGGTTAGGACATGCCATAAACTTCCCGCTCCCTCTGGGCTGTCTCAGCCCCAGTCCTAGGGGGTACAGTAAGCCCACACACTTACGCTCAATCGCCCTGGTTTCAGGAGCCTAACCCCTAATGGATGAGCTAATTAGCCTGCTAGTTCAAGTCTTAATTGCCCTGGCCTGTGCCTTTGCCGCCAGCATTCTCATTCCTCGCCGGGTACCCGGCCAGCTTGTGGGTCTGGTACTGATTGGCTTAGTGGGTGTGATAGTGGGTCAGTGGGTCGCCAACTACCTGCTCCAGCAGTACAGCTTTAGCCTGCCCTGGCTCACCTGGAGTTTTCAGGGGGTTCCCGTAGTGCCGTCGGTTATTGGCTCAGCCATTGTGCTTTACGTCGTTACAGCCTTTTTAAGCTGGGGTCGCTACGGCAACCGTTGAGTTGAGTTCCCCCGCTTACCCACTCCCGCTTACTCCCTCCTGACTAACCGCTGTAGCGCTCCTCTGCCCAGGGTTCACCCCGACGGTGATAGCCATTGCGCTCCCAAAACCCCAGAGCTGGCTCGGCCAAAAACTCAATCCCGCTAATCCACTTCGCGCTTTTCCAGGCGTAGAGGTGGGGCACCACCAGCCGCAGGGGGCCACCGTGGTCGGGGGGTAGGGGTTCGTCCGCTAAGGTATGGGCAAAAAAGTTTTCCGGCCTCGCAAAGTCGGCCATCGTGAGATTGGTGGTGTACCCGCCGTAGCAGTGCAGCATCACGTGGGCAGCCTCAGCAGGTACCGCTAGCTGAGCAAGCAGGTCAGTCACCCGCACACCCCGCCAGGTTACATCTAGCTTTGACCAGGTAGTGACGCAGTGGAAGTCGGCGGTAAAGTCGGCCTGGGGCAGCGCCATCATGTCGGCCCAGGTGAGGGTTTTGGGCTCGGCCAACCCTGTTATCGCCAACGACCAGTCGGCCTGGGTAACGTGGGGCGTGTCACCGTAGGTCAGTACGGGAAACCCCTTGGCCAAATGCTGTCCCGGAGGAACGCGATCGGCCAGTTCTGGACCTGGTTTTTGAAAAAATTTGCCAGCCATTGTGCCTCTCTCACCGTAGAGCACCTTTATTGTGGCTCAAATTTTAACGCCTAAGCCGCCAAATCCTTAATCAGGCGTTTCAGCCAGTGCCCCGATCGCACATCGACGAAGGTTTTACAGCGAGAGCACTGGCGGATGCCGCGCACCCCGATACGCAGCAGGTGTTGACTGTTGCAGTGAGAACAGTGGTGTTGCTGAGCCATAGCTAACTTTAGAAAAACTGCAGTGAATGGTTAAGTCCATTGCCCGCATCAAAACCATCCTGGGGGTTGAACGATCTCAATCGGGTTTTGTCTCGGTCAAACTCAGTCAAGACTAAGTCTCGATGCGATCATTGTGGCGCGCTGCGCTTGCCTCTAATAATGCCCAGAGACGGAGTCTCAATTGACCTTAAAGGCAGAATTAACCCGCTTAAAACAACTGCACCCTGGCGCTGGGCCAAGGTGCAGTTAATGCCGAATTGTCGGACTTTCTCGCTCTAGTCGATGGGCAGCTCCTAGTCGATTTGAGAGGTAGGAGTGGTGGCCAGTTCGGCCACTGTCACTCGGGGGGCAACCATAATGTGAGCGAAGAGCGGCGACGACGTTTGCCCCGCAGCCAGCACCGTGGTCTGCACTCGGCTCGCTACTTCTACCGTTTTCGCATCGTAAACCTGGGTCGCCAGCTTGGGATAGAGACCAATACCGATGATGGGTACGAGCAGGCAGGCGGCGACAAAGGCTTCGCGGGGGCGAATATCAAGGATGTTAGACACCTTCGCAACGACCTTACCCGCATCTCCGTAGAAGATGCGACGCAGCATAGACAGCAGGTAGATAGGCGAGAGCACAACCCCCACCGCTGCGCCGATGATGATCGCAGTTTTGAAGGTGGTGCTGTAGACATCGCTGGTAGCCATACCCAGGAACACCGCGATTTCGCTGACGAAACCGCTCATACCGGGCAGAGCCAAAGAAGCCATCGAAGCCGCTGTGAAAAAGGCAAAGGTAGTCGGCATCTTGCGAGCCATACCGCCCATTACATCCATATCAAGGGTGTGGGTACGCTCGTAGGTCACCCCTGAGAGGAAGAACATCACCGATGCAATTAGCCCGTGGGAAATCATTTGCAGCATGGCACCGCTCATGCCCAGGGTGGTGAACGCAGAACAGCCAATCAGCACAAACCCCATGTGCGCCACCGACGAGTAGGCCATGCGGCGCTTGAGATTGTCTTGACCAAAGGCGGTCATAGAAGCGTAGATGACGTTTACTACACCCAAAATGGCGAGGAAAGGCGCGAAGTAGAGGTGGGCGTCGGGCAACATCTCAATGTTCATGCGGATGAGGCCGTAGCCAGCCATCTTCAGCAGCACCCCAGCCAGAATCATAGAAACGGCCGCAGGCGCTTCGCTGTGGGCATCGGGCAGCCAGGTGTGCAGCGGAAAGATGGGCAGCTTGACCGCAAAGGCCACTAAAAAAGCTGCGTAGACTAGCAGCTGGAAGGTCAGGGAATAGTCTTTTTGAGCCAGCTCCGTCAGGTTGAAGGTGACGGTATCGCCGTAGAAGGCCATCGCGAGGGCTGCCACCAGAATAAAGATGGAGCCGATCGCAGTATAAAGAATGAACTTAGTGGCGGCATAGAGCCGCTTTGCCCCACCCCAAATGGAGATCAGCAGGTACACCGGCACCAGCTCCAATTCCCACATGAAGAAGAACATGATTAGGTCCTGGGCCAAAAACACACCCACCTGGGCGCTGTACATCACCAGCAGCAGGCTGAAGTACAGGCGCGGGCGACGGGTTACATTCCACGACGCCACAATTGCCAGCGTTGTCACCAAGCCGCTCAGTACCACCAGGGGCATGGCTAGGCCGTCGGCCCCGAGGGACCAGGTCAGGCCTACCTGGGGCACCCAGTTGTAGCGCTCAACCAGCTGTAGCCCAGACTGGTTGAGGTCATAAAAATTAATAAAGGTATACAGAATCAGAGAGAACTCGATGAAGCCAATGCCTAGGGCGTACCAGCGCAGGGTTTGCCCATTGCGATCGGGCAGCACTGGTATCGGCAAAATCGCCAGTAAGGGCAATACAACTAGGGTCGTTAGCCACGGAAATTGCTCGGTTAGCATGACAATTCGCGCGAGTAGTACTACAACAAAACAGCCAGCGCAGTTAGGTTCCGGTTTTGATGTCTAATTTGAGGCAGACACACACCTTGAGGAGCCATCTGGTAAAAGAGACTACCTATGCTGTTCGCGGCGGCCTACCCTAGGCAAGGAGGTCGGAGGACTTCAGCGAGTCAGTCGCGCCCTTTTGAGCGACGACGGAAAAATAAACCGGACCGCAAGATTGATAGAGAGATATACCTATCGGTGCGCTCGATTCCAGTATAGGAAACTTAATAAACATTTGATAAGTTATTTTCACTGAAATTTCTAGAAGATTGATACCTGACGCCCCGATATGAAGGCTGTGCAAGCATTTGGGGCATTTCGGGCCTTCGATTAATTGAATTGAGCACTCCCATTTATGAATGTCAATACATCTATCCGCTAGTTTTTGTAGGGATCCGATACCCAAGCAGGCCAGTTAAGGGGGCAGTGGAGTGAGTTCGAGTTGCTGATGGCGATCGCAGACCCGGCAGTAAAGGCTTAGCGTTGCTGA
>DASQNN010000612.1:0-9469 GCA_035644955.1 Nodosilinea sp.
CGAAGGCTGGCAGGGCAATAGGCGCATTCACGGCATCCTTGTTCACGCCGAAATCCGCGATCACAAAATCTGGATTCACTACGACGGCATCGAAGGCAGCATCACAGAAGAGCTGATCACCGCTGGTGTGCCCAAGGAACGTATTGTTTTAGCCTTTCATCCTCCCTATGTTCGAGACCATACGGGCTATGCCGTCACCTAGGCCGGACCTTTAGCGAGACGACGGCGGCATAGCTCTAGTTGTCAGGCTGCCGATCGCTCTACAGCTCCAGCCCACCTACAGCAGAAACCGAACCCCCACATAGACGCTAATGACCATGAGCTGAAGCGCCATCAGCGGCAGGCCGTAGTTCAAAAACTGCCGAAAGGAGATGGGTTTACCGTGCTGCTCGGCAATGCCCGCCGCCACAATGTTTGACGAAGCACCGACCAGGGTGCCGTTGCCCCCCAGGGTGGCCCCAAACATCATGGCGGCAAACAGCGGCAAAATTTCCGGCGGAATTTGCCCGGCAAAGTCGGGCGACAGCAGCTCTGGCCCCGCCAGGTTCACATTCACCAGGTATTCCTTTAGCAGGGGCACCATGGCCACCACCAGGGGAATGTTGGGAATCAGGCTGGAGAGAATGCCGGTGACAAACAGCAGCAGCATCGTCCCCAGGGCGATGTTCTGGCCGATGACTGCCCCCAAAATGCTGGAGGCAGAGCTAATTACCCCGGTTTCCTGCAACCCGCCGATCAGCACAAACACGCTCATAAAGAAAATCAGGGTGCTCCAGTCGACGTCGCGCAGAATGTTGTGCACGGTGTCGATGCCGCTGTGGTGGGTGAGCAGTAGACAGAGGGCAGCACCCAAGAGCGCGATCGCCGCGGGCGAAATGGGCACCGGTAAACTCTCGCCCACCACAAACAGCACCAGCACCAGGGCCACAATTGCTCCGCCCAGAGCCAGCATCCGGGGGTGGTTGACCACCGGGTGGGGCAGGTGGTCGAGGTCAGCCAGCTTTTTTTTCCAGGTGTTGGGAAAGAGAATGGGCAGCATAACCACGATGGTGCCCACGGCAATTACGCCCCCCAGGCTGAGCTTCATCACGTAGTCCAAAAAGGACATGTTGATCGAACTGCCCACGATAAAGGTGGCCGGGTCGCCCACGATGGTCAGCAGACCAGCACTGTTAGCCGTAAACACCATCAAAATTAACAGCGGCACAAAGTTGACGTTGAGTTCTGCCGCCATGGGCGGAATCAATGGAGCCAGCAGCATAACCGTGGTGGCGTTGGGAAGCATGGCGCAAATGGGGGTGGTAATGGCCACAATGCCCAGCAGGAGACGTTTGCCCTCGCCCCGAGCCATGATCACCATTTGGGTGGCCAGGTACTCAAAAATTTTGGTGGGCTCAAAGGCTCGCACCATCACCATCACCCCAAAGAACAGAGCCAGGGTGGCATGACTTTTGCCGATATAACCGATCGCTTGGTCAAGGGTAAGCACGTGAAAAAATATCAGCAGCATGGCCCCCAAAAAGGCGGCAACGGTAAGGTGCAGACGCTCGGTAGCAATCAGGGCCAAGACTCCAAAAAAGATCACCGATGCGATGATCCCAGACCAGGTTTCCATGCCATGTCTCCTTTTGTGTTGCTACACAAAAATCCTCTGGCGAATGGCTTCAACCAGGGATATTAACGGTTCTAGGAGAACTACGGATAGCGCTAGAAAAAGCTTCCAGTACGTTCTCTCCCAAGGCCGACGGAGTTAGCTGACGGGCGAGGGGTGAGAGATCCCCTTCTCTGGCGATGCGTTTCGCCCTAAGATAAGCCCCAAAAGGTGGTTCCTCCGCTTCAGCAAAAGCTGAATTAAGCAGCATAGCTATTGAGTCGAAGCTGAATCTAGCACATCTGTACACAGATCATCAATCGGCAAAAGCTCACGGCAGGTCAGATTTCAGGGTTTTGATAGAAACTGGATGAACTATGAAAGCCAGAGCACTGGGAATAACTAGAAGTAACCCAATAGCAGGCGCAACAACAACCCTGGGGCAACTCTATAAAACGGATTAAAACCGCTGTTTTTTGTGAGCGCTGCTATAGCTACAGATACTGCTATTTACAGCTATTTAAAGTTGTCTCGGCCTGGCTGCTAGGGGCGCAGGTAGTACATCAAAGTTTGAATCAGCTCGGGGGCTAGCCCCAGGCGGCGCTGTAGGTCAGCTAAATCTTGGTAGGGGCCGCGGCGCGATCGCTCCTGCACCACCGCCTGGGCCAAAGCAGCGGGCATGCCCGGCACTCCACAGAGCTGGGGCACTGTAGCCTGGTTCAGGCTGAGGCAGGGCAGCGCGCCGCTGTGCTCTTCGTAGTAGCAAAACGACAGCACCGGGGCCAGGGGGGTGAGCTGGGTTGAAGCTACCCCCAGGGCCGCCGCCAGGTCCTCTAAACAGTGAAACTGTACCCCCGCCTGGCGCAGGCGCACCAATCCCTGGGCCTGGCGAATCGATAGACCCGGCAGCCGCAGCCAGTCGTCGACTGTGGCCCGGTTTACATCGAGGGTAAAGCCTAGGCAGGCAGCCTGCTCTACCTCCTGGTAAGACCGCAGCCGATAGCTTGGGTCCTGGCTCAGGCGACTAGCGAGGGGATTGATCTGCGCCCTCAGGGTTTGCCAACGCTTCAGCAAAAGTACTTACCTACCCACTTACCGACTGGTCTCTGGCCGTGTTTTGTGCTCGTGCTTTCTGGCCGTTTTCTGGCTGTGGTCTTTGACTAGGCTACCTGATCGAGCAGCAGGCGGCGCTTTTGCTCAAATTCAAGTTCTGAAATCAGCCCTTCCTGGCGCAGGGTATCCAGCTCACGCAGGGCTTTTCCCAAGGCATTGATCTGCTTGGGATCAAGACTCGCCTTAGCCTCTTTAGCCGGAACATCGATCGCGCCAAAGGTGTCTGAGGGCTGAGCCAGCAGCAGAAAGCCCTCAATGGCGCAGGCAACCCGAGGAATTTGCGTCCAGCTCAGCAGCAGATAGAGGGCACCCCAAAAGGGCTGTCCCAGGTAAAACTTATGAAAGCCCGACACCGGGGTAAACACCCCAGCCCACGCTAGAAAAACGGCTGTCCGACGGGAACGCTGTGCCAACATTGCTTCGCCACCTTTGAAGCCCGTAAGTTTAAACCTTTGAACCGATTTTGAACCGGCTTGTGAAACCAGTATAAGCCTGGCGTAAAGAATCGACATTGGCCTCCAGATTCTAGTCTGGAGGCAGCATTAATCCGTGAAAATAACTAAAGAGCCCCCTAGTTCTACCCCTGAATGCCTCACGCTGCCTTTCTGCCTGAGTGGTCAAATCGGTTTACCGACCCCTACGCGCTGCTGGGGGTGTCGATAGCGGCGGACGAGCGCCGCATTCTGAAGCGCTACCGAACCGTGGCCAAGCAGCTCCACCCCGATGCCCTGGTAGGTGTGCCAGAGGAGCTGTGCCAGTTTGCCGATCAGGTGCTGCCCAAGCTTGTCAACCCTGCCTACCAGCGCCTCAAGCAAGACAAGGGCCGCAGCGAGGTGCTGGCCACCCTGCGGTTTAAGGTGCGGCGGCTGACCCGCGACCAGCAGCTCCAGCCCACCGGGGAGCAAAGCAAACTGCTGCTGGCGGTGCCCGAGGCCGAGGTCGATGTGTTTTATGAGCAGGCCGTTGACCGGCTGTGCGATCGCCAGTACCGGTCACCGACCGATTTTGAGACCTGCACCCAGCACCTGAGCGAGCTTAACCTGGTTTACCTGCGCCGCAAGATGGGCGCCCCAGTCATTCGCGAAAAGCGCGCCGGCCTGGTGCCCGCCACCCCCCTCTCGCCGGATCCCCTAACTGACTCGCCCGCCAGCGACAGGTCGTCTTCGGGGCTGATGTACGCCGAGCGCCACTACGGCCGAGCCCAGGAGTATCTAAAGGGCAAAAACGTTCAGGCCGCTATCCAAGAACTCAAAGACGCCCTCAAGCTGGATCCAAAAAATAGCAGCTACCACTGCCTGATGGGCCAGGCCTATCTACTGCAAAAGCTGCCCGGCATGGCCAAGGTGCACTTTAAGCAGGCCCTGCGCTTCAACCCCAGCAACGCGGTGGCGCTCAAGTATGCCCGCCAGCTCAACTTGAACCTGACGGAAACCCCACCCCGGTCGGCTGGCGTACCGGTGCAGACCAGTGGCCGGCGATCGCCCCTCAGCGGCCTCTTCTCTAGGGGGCCATTCCGTTAGGGTCGATTGCCCACGGAGGCACGATTGGCAACACAGCCTACAGCACAGCAGGGCGGTGGATGTAATAAGATCGCAACTCTATACTATGCCCGTCGCGACTCGGAGAGCCACACCGCCGTGAACAGCTTTAACGCCAAAACTAACCTCACCGTAGGCAGCACCACCTACAGCATCTACAGCCTGTCCGCCGCCGCTGCCACCCTGGGCGACATCAGCCGCCTGCCCTTTAGCCTCAAGGTGCTGCTCGAAAACCTGCTGCGCCACGAAGACGGACGATCGGTCACGGCGGGCGACGTGCAGGCGGTGGCCGACTGGCTGCAAAGCCAAACCTCCAACCGCGAGATCGCCTATCGCCCCGCCCGAGTGCTGATGCAAGACTTCACCGGAGTACCGGCAGTGGTCGATTTGGCCGCCATGCGCGACGCCATGGTCAGCCTGGGCGGCGACCCCGACAAAATCAACCCCCTATCGCCCGTAGATCTGGTGATCGACCACTCGGTGATGGTCGATTCCTTTGGCAGCGCCGCCGCCTTTGGCCAAAACGTCGAAAAAGAATTTCAGCGCAACTTTGAGCGCTACGCCTTCCTGCGCTGGGGCCAAAACGCCTTCGACAACTTCCGCGTGGTGCCGCCAGGCACCGGCATTTGCCACCAGGTCAACCTCGAGTACCTGGCCCAGGTGGTGTGGACCAAGACCGTTGACGGCGAAACCATCGCCTACCCCGACACCCTGGTGGGCACCGACAGCCACACCACCATGATCAACGGCCTCTCGGTGCTGGGCTGGGGCGTGGGCGGCATCGAGGCCGAGGCGGCCATGCTGGGCCAGCCGATCTCGATGCTGATTCCTGAGGTGGTGGGCTTTAAGCTTACCGGCTCGCTGCCCGAGGGAGCGACCGCCACCGACCTGGTGCTCACCGTGGTGCAAATGCTGCGGGCCAAGGGCGTAGTCGGTAAATTTGTCGAATTCTACGGCGACGGCCTCGACCATCTCAGCCTGTCCGATCGCGCCACCATTGCCAACATGGCCCCCGAGTACGGCGCCACCTGCGGCTTCTTCCCCATTGACGGCGAAACGCTTCGCTATCTGGAGTTTTCCGGTCGCGAGCCCGAGCGGGTGGCCCTGGTCGAAGCCTACGCCAAGGCCCAGGGCCTCTGGCGCGATGCTGCCGCCCCCGACCCTATCTTCACCGATTCCCTAGGGTTGGATTTGGCCACGGTGGAACCGTCTTTGGCCGGGCCAAAGCGGCCCCAAGATCGCGTCACTCTGGCGGCGCTAGCCAACCAGTTCAAGACCGCTGATTTCCCCGGCTTTAGCGGTAAAGACTACAGCCAGAAGCGATCGGTCCCGGTGGCCGGGACCGACTACTCCCTCACCGATGGCGACGTGGTGATCGCCGCCATTACCAGCTGCACCAACACCTCCAACCCTTCCGTGATGATCGGCGCGGGCCTGGTCGCCCACAAGGCGAGAGAAAAGGGGCTGACCGTCAAGCCCTGGGTCAAAACCTCCCTCGCCCCCGGCAGTCAGGTGGTGACTGACTATCTCGAAAAGGCTAACCTCCAGAAAGACCTCGATGCCCTGGGCTTTAACCTGGTGGGCTATGGCTGCACCACCTGCATCGGCAACTCGGGCCCCCTGTCTGGCCCCATTGCCAGCGCCATTGATGGCAACGACCTAGTGGTGGGCGCGGTGCTGTCGGGCAACCGCAACTTTGAGGGACGGGTCAGCCCCCACACTAAGGCCAACTACCTGGCCTCGCCGCCGCTGGTGGTCGCCTATGCGATCGCAGGCAACCTGGCCATCGACCTCAAGACCGACCCCATCGGCCAAGACCCCGAGGGCCGCCCGGTCTACCTCAAAGACATCTGGCCCACCAGCGCCGAAATCTTTGAGGTGATGACCGCTGCCCTCACCCCCGAGATGTTTCGCAGTCGCTACAGCAACGTGTTTACCGGCACCGCCGACTGGCAGAAAATCGCCACCCCCGAGAGCCAAACCTACACCTGGAGCGGCGACAGCACCTATGTGCAAAATCCGCCCTACTTTACCGACATGGCCCCCAGCGTCAACGGTCAGGCCTTTGCAGATATTGTTGGCGCCCGCCCTCTGGCCATTCTGGGCGACAGCATCACCACCGACCACATTTCCCCGGCCGGGGCGATTAAGACCGACAGCCCGGCGGGCAGCTACCTGGTGGGCAATAACGTGACCGCCACCGACTTCAACTCCTACGGGTCGCGGCGGGGCAACCACGAAGTAATGATGCGCGGCACCTTTGCCAATATCCGCCTCAAAAACGAGATGGTGCCGGGTTCCTCCGGTGGGGTCACCAAGTACATGCCCGACGGCACCGACATGTCTATTTATGAGGCGGCCATGAAGTACCAGGCCAGCGGCACCCCCCTGGTGGTGATCGCAGGCAAAGAGTACGGCACCGGCTCGTCTCGCGACTGGGCCGCCAAGGGCACCCGACTGCTGGGGGTCAAAGCCGTAGTGGCCGAGAGCTTCGAGCGCATTCACCGGTCTAACCTGGTGGGCATGGGCGTGCTGCCCCTTCAGTTTGTCGATGGGGTCCACCGCGGCGTGCTGCACCTTGACGGCAGCGAAACCTTTGACCTGACGGGCCTTAGCGGCGGCATTCAGCCCGGCATGACGGTTGACCTAGTCATTCATCGCGAGGGGGGGGACACCACCACGGTGCCCCTGCTCTGCCGCATCGACACCCTAGATGAAGTAGAGTACTTTCGCCACGGCGGCATTTTGCCCTATGTGCTGCGGCAGTTGTTGGTAGCCTAGGGCCCAAAGCCCCAGGCGGAACCGTAATGCCCTGCCTTCGTCAAGGGAAGAAATACACAGATCCTCCTAACCAACTCATCAACGACTCGTTAAGACTCGTTGAAGATGGGGCCGGGGGCAGGGCAACCCGGGGAAGCCACTTCTATAGTTTGGTTACTGCCGGGGGAATCCTGACAGTATCTATTGCCAAGTAAATTATTACCAGGGATGCCGGTATGACCTCATCCATTGCTTCAGACCAGGATCCACAGGTAGTCTCCGATCAGCCCGCCGCTGAGGATTTAACTACCGCCTGTGTTGTTGATGTGCCAGCTACCCTAACTGTGGTTGAGGCAGTTGAGTTTGAGCAACAGGTCAAGCGCCACTGCCTCAGCCAGTCAGTCCCTGAGACCATCATCATTGACTTAAGTAAAACCGAATTTATCGACAGCAGTGGCCTAGGTGCCTTGGTTATTTGCTATCGCACCTGTAAGGCCAAGGGCGTCGCCATGGTGCTGCGGGGGGTGCAAGAGCAGGTTCGCATGGTGCTGGCGCTCACCGATTTAGAGCAGCTTTTCACCTTCGAGTCGGTGCCCGGTGAGCCAGAAGCTCCCGCTACCAAGCCCGAAATGCGGTTTGTGGGGCTGACGGCTCACCCCTCGGTGACCTCTAGGGGCAAGCGCCTGATAGATATTTTGGGGGCGATTGTCGGCCTGGTCATCACCGTAGTGTTGGCGGTGCCCATTGTGCTGGCTATCAAGCTCGAAGATGGTGGCCCTATTTTCTTTAAGCAAGTGCGGTGCTCTTGGATGGGCAAGCGCTTTAAGATTTGGAAGTTTCGCTCGATGGTGACCGACGCCGAAGCGCTCAAAGCCCAAGTTGAAAACGAGCTGGAAGGGCCGCTGTTTAAAAACGAGAATGACCCCCGCATTACCAAGGTGGGCCGCTTTCTGCGCCGCACCAGCCTGGATGAACTGCCCCAGTTTTGGAATGTGCTTCAGGGCGACATGAGCCTGGTGGGTACCCGCCCCCCCACCCCCGATGAAATTGAGCAGTACAAGGTGCCCGAGTGGCAGCGCCTCGATGTCAAGCCCGGCATGACCGGCGAGTGGCAGGTAAACGGCCGCTCAACGGTGAAAAAGTTTGAGGACGTGATTCGGATGGATCTCGCCTATCAGAAAAACTGGAGCCTGGCCTACGATATTCAGCTGATTGTCAAGACCGTTTTGGTGCTGTTTTCAAAGAAAGCTGGAGCGGCTTAGGGGATCGAGGTGATGGGTGGGTGCATCTATAGGTACGGCAAAGGCTGTACCGTCGCGCCTATCCTAGCAACCCGCGATAGAGTATTGGTATTGAGGTTGCGGGTACACCAGACGGCATGGGGGTTCATGTTCTAGCGATCGCGGTTTGGTTGGGCAGCATCTCGCTGTATGGAGCCGCCTTCTTTTTCCCTGAGGTGCATCGTCGCCACGACTTTTTTTGGAGTGGGGTGGGGGCCTTCTACGGCCTGGTGCTATGGTTTAGCGCCGTTCAGACCTCGCCCACTGAGCTGCTCGGTCATCTAGCTAGCGTGGTGCTGCTGGGCTGGCTGGGCTGGCAAACCCTGAGCCTGCGCCGCAAGCGTACCCCCCTGGATCTACAAACGCCGCTGACCCAAGACTCTTGGCCGACCTTTGGGCGACAGCTAAAGCAGTCGGCCCTCAATCTTTTGCAAAGTACGCCTGTAGGACGCTGGCTACCCAAGGTGGAAGAGGGCAGGCTGCCGGGCGATCCGGCGATCGCCACCAGCGAAATTCGAGCCTCATCCTTGAAGGATGTGGACTACGAGTTTGTCGATGAGTTGGCTCCTGCTGTCAGTGCCAAAACGGTGATGGCGGAGCCGGTGGCGGCCCCTGAGGAAGTGGTCGCTGTACCGCCCTCGGCTAGCCCAAAACCCAGCCGGCCTGTGGCCCCAGCTGTCCCCAAGCCGCCGGCCTCGCCCCCGGCGGCCAAGCCCAAAGGGCCTTCCCTGGGAGACAGGATGGGAGGTCTGCGGGCATGGATTGGCGCTGTGGTTAAGACTAAACAAGCGCCGCCTGCCCAGCGCGAGGTGATTGACATTCCACCCCGGCCTTCGCCACTCGATCGCAAAAAGCCCAAGCGCGAAATGATCGACATTCCACCCCGGCCTTCGCCGCTCGATCGCAAAAAGCCCAAGCGCGAGGTGATCGACATTCCGCCTCGGCCTTCGCCACTCGATCGTAAAAAGCCCAAGCCTGCTGAGGAGGAAGCATCCCCTCCAGAAACGGTGATCATTGTAGATACATCGGCCGTGGAGAGTGAGCCCACTGAGGCTGCGATCGCCTCAGAAGCCTCTTCAGGGAACGATGGCGAGGCTGTATCGCCTAATTTTTCTGGTGCCGATGCCACCGATAGCTCTGCTAATACAACGGATAATTTGGCGGGCAATGAGCCAGAGAGCAACTGG